>JAXDMH010000532.1:0-7700 GCA_034666225.1 Myxococcales bacterium | reverse complement strand
GGCGTTCCCCGTTGATGTGTTGTCGTCGATGCGTGAAGACTAAAGCGCGTCGTCGCCGCGCTCGCCGGTGCGAATGCGGATGGCCTCGTCGACGGGGGTCACGAAGATCTTCCCGTCTCCAATCCGTCCGGTTCTCGCGACCGCCAAGATGGCTTCGACGACGTCACGAACGATGTCGTCCTTGACCACGATCTCGATGCGAACCTTGGGAACGAAATCGACCACGTAGGCTGAGCCGCGGTAGACCTCTTTTTTCCCACCGGTTCGACCGAAGCCTTTCACCTCGTAGACCGTCATGCCCTGGACCCCGATTTCGCGGAGTCGATCTTTCACGTCGTCGAGCTTGAAAGGCTTGATGATGGCTTCGATCTTTTTCATGAGCGGTTCACGCTACCTTGGGTGTGTTTCAACGCGGTTTCGTCGCAGTTAAATCTTCGTAACCGGGCAAGTCAAGGCAAAAGGCCGTAACCACAAGGACAATTGCTCAGCCGGTTTGCAGCGCGCCGATCAGTTCGCGGATGTCGCTGATGCCCTCCGCGGCGCAGCGCGCGGTGAGGTCGCGGACGATGCGACCAGCAGCGTCGGGATCGACAAAGTTTTGCGTGCCGACCTGGACGGTGCTGGCGCCGGCCAGAAAAAATTCCATCGCGTCGGTGGCATCCTGAATACCGCCGATTCCCGAAATCGGCAGCGGCACGCCGGCGCGCCGCACCTGAAAAACCATGCGCAGTGCGATCGGCTTGATGGCCGGTCCGGACAGGCCGCCGAAGATGGTGGCGATCTTGGGGCGGCGCGTGCGCACGTCGATGGCCATGCCGGTGATGGTGTTGATGATCGACAGACCGTCGGCGCCGTGGTCGGCGCAGGCCTTGGCCAGCGCGACAATGTCCGAGGTGTTCGGCGTCAGCTTGATCCACAGCGGCTTGTCGACGACCGCGCGACAGGCGCGCACCAGATCGCCGAGAACGCGTGGGTCGGTTCCGAACTCGATGCCGCCGGCCTTGATGTTCGGGCAGGAGACGTTCATCTCGAGGGCATCGACGCCGGACAGGCGCGACAGGCGAGCGCCGCAGTCGACATATTCGTCGAACGTCGTGCCGAAGAAGTTCACCAGAACGCGCGTGCCGGTGGTGCGCAGGTAGGGCAGCTTGTCGCGCTCGAAACCGTCGACGCCGACGTTCTCGAGGCCGATCGAGTTCAGCATTCCGGAGGCGGTCTCGCAGATGCGGGGGGTCTGGTTTCCAAAACGCGGCAGCGGGGAGATTCCCTTGGTGACCAGGCCACCGATGGTGGAAAGATCGGTCAGCGCTTCGAACTCGCGGCCGTAGCCGAAGGTCCCCGAGGCGGTCAGGATCGGATTGCGAAAGCTGACCCGGCCGGTTTCGATCTGAAGGGAGACGTCAGCCATGGCTGTCACGTCAGGCAAGCAGGCGGCGTGGGGGGCGTCCCGGCGCTGGGTACGTCCAGCACGTCGCTGGCGTCGAAGACCGGCCCGTTGCTGCACACATAACGGAACGGACGCGAGCGCGCCGGGATGGCGCAACCCAGGCAAACACCGATGCCGCAGGCCATCTGCTCCTCCAGCGAGATGAAACAGGGGATCTCATGCTTGCGGGCGATGCGAGCCACCGCCCACAGCATGGCGTTGGGGCCGCAAGCCATCACCCGCAGGGCTCGTCCCTTGTGGTGGGCGATTCGCTCTTCCAGCGCGACGGTCACCCGGCCGTGGAGTCCCAGGGTTCCGTCCTCGGTGGCGAGGTGCAGGCCCACGCCCATGGCGGCCATCTCGGCGCGCAGAACGATGTCGGGCGAGCCACGGCCTCCGTAAAGTACCTCGCTGCGGGAGGCCAGCTTCCGGGCGGCGGCCAGTTCGGCCTGCATGTACAAGGGGGGCAGCCCTACCCCCCCGGCCACCAGGAGATCCGTGGTCTCGGGGTGCGGCTCCGGGAAGTTGGTGCCAAGAGGTCCCAAAATAGAGACGGTTGCGCCCGGCGCGGTCTTTTCGAGGAGTGCGGTGGCCCTTCCCACAGTCTTGGCCAGAATTTCGGCCTGGCTGTCTGGCCCGACCGAGAGTAAAGAAAAGGCCCTGGGAAGAAGCGGGTCGCGTTCCCAATGACCTCGAATCATTACGAATTGTCCGGGACGGGCGTCCTTCAGGGATTGGCAATCGGCAAGCCCCAAAACAAAATAACCGCCGCCCAGGATCCGGTTCTCCACGACTTTCGCGTCAAAATAGCGCATGAATCCGGCGCTCGTTTTACATCGAACGGTTCGGATTTTCTCTCTTATTCTTGCAGGCCTACCGCGACTGTGTTAGTAGCCGAAACATTAACCAAGGCGGATCGATGGACTTCATGTTCGAAGACGAGGTCGACGAGGTCGGCTCTGACGTCGAGGCGTACTGCCCCAAGTGCAAGGGCGATACCACGCACGTCGTGATTTCGAAGTACGAAGACGAAATCCGCCGGGTGCAGTGTAATCCCTGCGGCGACGTCCACTCGTTTCGTAAGCCGCGAGGGGATGTCGAGGATGACGTCCCGGAGCCGATCGCCGCCAAGAAGCGGGCGATGATGAAGAAGGTTTCGTGGGAGGAGTTCTTCCACAAACACGGCGAGAAGGGCGGCAAGCCCTACGAATTTCGTGAGCACTATCACGATAACGTGATCGTCACCCACCCCAAGTTCGGGCGCGGGTTCGTCTCGGAGGTTTTGTCCGACAGCAAGGTGGAGATCACCTTCAAGGACGCCCGCCGGGTCCTGGTTCACAACCGGCGCGACATGCCTGGTCTGCCACTGGCAGCCGAGGGGGACGGCCGGCCGTCGAACGCCAAGATGCCGACGGCGACCAAGGGTAAAAGCGGCAAAGACGGCAAGGCCGGCAAGGAAGTGCCCCCCGTCAAGGAGACGCCGCCCGTGGCCAAGGACGCCGGGCACAAGGAGATCGCCACCAAGGAGGGCAAGGGCGCCGCTGTGAAGACGGCGGCTCCTGTTGCTGCCAAGGCGGCGCCGGTGGCGAAGGCAGCGCCGGCAGCAAAGGCGGCTCCGGTCGCGAAGGCCCCTCCTGCGAAGGCAGCGCCGGTCATCGACACAAAGAATCGCAAGGCGGCGCCGGTGAAGACCTCGCCCGCGGCCAAGCCCAGCGCGGCGGCACGGACGGCCAAGCCGGCACGCGCCGTGAACGAGAAGCCGGCCAAGCGAGCGCCTGCGCCCAAACCGACCAAGCCGGTCAAGGCCGCAAAAAAAAGTAAGAAGTGAGCGCGAAAGGGGCCTCGGTCCCTCTCGCGGCTCTCCGGTCTCTCCCGTCGCCTCTCGCCAGCTGAGCCCGAAGCTGGGTCAGCGGACCAGCAGCACGTAGAGGTCGTACAGGGCGTGCGTGTAGACGGCGACGGCGAAGCCGCGGAACCAGAACAGGAGGCCGAAGCAGACGCCGGCCAGACAGCGGAAGGTGAAGATGCCCAGGCGCAGGGGATCGCCGTAGGGTGGAATGTGGTGCATCGCCGAGAAGAGCAGCGACGACACGGCGAGCCCGAGGATCAGCGCCACCCAGCGCCCGAGGCCCAGGACCCGTTCGCACAGCGCGACCATTCCCCCCATCAGCACCAGTCGAAACACGGTCTCCTCGTACACGCCGGCGCCCAGCGACATCACCAGCCGGGTGATGAAGCCCTGCTGTTCGACGACGCCGCCGGCCAGCCGGGGCGAGATGCCGAACAGACGCGTCATCACGAAGATGATCAGGGAGCCCATGGTCAGGGCGTAGACGGCGCTTTCCAGCAGAACCGGGATGATGACCTTGGGATCGAAGCGCTGGCGGCGGCGCAAGACGAAGACGGCGGCGGCGAACAGCACAGCGACGATGCCGGTGTACGCCAGATACTGCGTGGTCGTGAGGCCGAGGTTGCGAAACAGAAAGACGGTGAGAAAGTCCGCGCCGTTGAGCATGGGCAGCGTGAACAGCACGCCCACCTGGTAGATGAGCAGCAGCGGGAAGACCAGGACCAGGCTGTTGAGCAGGTTGCGCGGATCGTGCTTGAGCGTGATCTTCGGACTCACGACTTGCTTTCTAGCGTCTTAATCGCGGCGGCGAGCTCTTTTTTCATGCAGGCGGTGTTGGCGCCACCCACGCGCACCAGACGACCGATCCGCAGTCCCCGTAGCCCGCGCAGGGCGGGCAGCGCCCGCGGGTCGCCCATGGCGCGCAGTTTTTCCACGTGCGATTTTCGTTCTTCGCAGCTGCGCGCCTGCTTGAGCTCGAGGACGGTCAGGCTCACCTGGTCGACGCGGTCTCGATTTCCCATCTCTTCAAGCTTGGCGACGGCGCGCAGGCGGCGCGGCAGATCAGACCCTTCGTTGGCGGTTCGGGCCAGCTGGTCGACTTCCTCCTCGGCGGCGGTCCGCGACAACGGCGGCGGCATGGCTTCCGGCGCAAGGGCAGGACGGCCGGGAGATGGCGGGCGCGCCGTCGTGGTGTGAACAGCCGCCGGGGCCGCGGTGTGCGTGGCGGCAGAAAAGCGCCGCGGCTTGCGAAAGACGGCCACGGTGACGGCGACGCCCACCATAAGGGCCATGGCCGTCCAGGCCCGGCGCCAGCGGCGATCGCCGAGGCGCCCCGTCGTGCGCGCCAGCCAGGCGGCGGCATTGGCCGCCGTTGTCCGCGCGTCATGCGGCGCCGTGGCCCAGGCATCCAGCTCGGCGACCGGTTCGCCGCCAAGCTCGGCGTCTTCCAGCGCCTGCAGGAAGGCGGTGGCGGAGGCGAAGCGGTGCTCGCGGTGCTTCTCCATGGCCTGCAGGACGGCCTGTTCCAGGGCCGACGGAACGTCGACGGTCGGGTTGATGTCGCGCATGCGCGGCGGCGCGTGGGACAGGTGCATGGAGATGATCTTCACCTTGTCGTCCGATTCGAAGGGACGGCGGCCGACCAGCATCTCGTAGAGGATCACGCCGGCCGCGTACAGATCGGCCCGCCCGTCGACGACCTCGCCCAGCGCCTGCTCGGGCGACAGGTACTCGGGTGTGCCGAAGATGACGCCGGCCTGGGTCAGCGCCTGCTGCCCGGACAGAGGTTCGGTCACCTTGGCGATGCCGAAGTCCAGAATCTTGACCACGTCGTGGTGGCCGTCGCGTTCCACCAGCATGATGTTGTCGGGTTTGAGATCGCGGTGGATGACGCCGGCGGCGTGGGCGTGGTCCAGGGCGCGCAGGATCTGGCGGATGATTCCCAGGGCGCGCGGGCGCGGCACCGGCCCCTCGCTGATCACCGACGTCAGCGAGGCCCCGCCCAGGTATTCCATGGCCAGAAACAGCGACCCGTCGGGCATGCGGCCGAAATCGGTGACGGTGATGATGTTGGGGTGGCCCAGGCGGCTGGCCGATTCGGCCTCGCGTTCAAAGCGGCGGGCGAATTCGTCGCGGCCGCTGAGCTCGGGCAGCAGCACCTTGATGGCCAGATCGCGGCGCATCATGGTGTGCTCGGCGCGGTAGACGGCGCCCATCCCGCCCACGCCCAGGCGGCTGACGATCCGGTAGCGCTCGCCGACGACGATTCCGATCAGCGGGTCGATGACGGGAGCGCCGCAGCGGGCGCAGAAGGTGTCTTCGAGATCGACCTGACAGGAACACGCGGTACAGCTGGCCATTTTAGGGGGCGGGCGAACGCCCTGTCGGTGACGGCTCCCCGGCGGGTGCGGGAGCGGTGGCCGGCGGCGGCGGTGGGCTCAGGCTGGCGGCACGCGAGGCGGTGCCCTTGGCCTTGACGGCAACGGCCGGTTCGTCTTTGGGGCGGACCACGGCCAGCACTTCGCGCCCGGGCACCAGATAACGTCGAGCCGCCGCCTGCACGTTGGCGACGGTGACTTTGCCCAGATGGTCCGCGTAGCGGCGGTATTCGCTCCAGCCCTGACCGTAGGCTTCGTGAAAGGCCAGCGCCGCGGCCAGCGCGCTTTTTCGCTGCATGCCGATGGCGTGCGTGCCGATCAGATAGCGGCGGGCCCGCTCGACCTCCTCGGCGCTGACACCGTCGGTGATGATGCGCTGGACTTCGGCGCGGATGCCCTGCACCGCCTCGTCCAGATTCTCGGGGCTGCAGGCGATGTAGACGGCGAAGTACCCGGGATCGATCCCTTCCAGGGAAAAGGCGCTGACCCGATAGGCCAGCGCCCGCTTTTCGCGCATCTCGACGAACAGGCGCCCGCCCTGACCGGACAGAATCTGCGCCAGAAGCTCCAGCGCAAAGCGATCCGGATCGGTGAGGGTGATGCCGGGATAGCCCATCACGACGTGGGCCTGCTCCTTGTTCAGGAAGCGAAAAACTTCGGCCGGCTGATCCCGCGCGGTTTCTTGCACCACGGGCGGTTCGCTCGCCGGGCCGGTGGGGGCGTCGCCCAGCAGACCTTGCAACTTTGCCACGACCAGCTCGGGATCGACGTCGCCCACCACGGCCAGGGTCAGGTTGCCGACGCCGTAATAGCGACGGTAGTGATCCAGCAGCTTGCGGCGGCTGAGACCGGCCAGCGAATCGGCGGTACCCAGGACCTCCAGGCGATAAGGATGGGCGCGCCAGAGCGCGGTGTGAAACAGGCGGAAGGCGATCTGGCCGACGTTGTCATCCTGGGCGCGGATCTCGTCGATGACGATGCGGCGTTCGTGGTCGATCTCCTCCTCGGAGAAGCGGGGGTTGCGGATGCAGTCGGCCAGGATCTCGAAGCCGCGCTCCCAGTGCTTGGAGAGGAACTCGGCGCGCAGCCCGAAGCTGTTGCGGCCGGCGAAGCCGCCCAGCGAGCCGGCCGCGCCCTCGATCTCGTGCATGATCTGCTCGGCGCTGCGGGTCTTGGTGCCGCGCACCATCAGCGCCGCCAGGAGGTTGGTGATGCCGTTCGAGCGCAGGTCTTCATAACGAAGGCCGCCCGGCCAGGTGGCCTGCACCGACACCAGCGGGACGGTGCTGTCGCGCAGGACCAGGATGCGCATCCCCGACGGCAGAACCGTGCGCACCACGTCGGCCACGACGGGCGCCGCCGGGGCCTTCACCGCGCGGCGATCGGCGCGTTTCTCGGCGCCGGCCACCACCACCTCCAGCCGTGACGCCACCGCCGACAGGGCGCCGTCTTTTCGACGGAGGCTGGATTCGGGGACCAGCGCCGCCAGGCTGAGGCGATCGACGCGCAGGTACTGGGCCGCGGCCCGGCGCAGGTCAGCGGGGGTCAGGCGCCGCAACCGACGAAAGTAAGTGTCTTCGAACTCGGTGTTGCCGGCGACGCAGGCGAAGAAGCCGACCTTGCGGGCGTAACCCTGGACCGTCTCCTTGTCGAAGATGAGATCGCTTTCAAGGATGGTGCGGGCCTTTTCCAGCTCGTCGGGCGAGATCTCCTCGCGCGCCAGGCGCAGCGTCTCGTCCAGCAGGGCGCGGGTGGGATCTTCCATGCGACCAGGCGGCAGCGACGCGCCCACCACCAGAAGGCCGGCGTCGCGGGAGGTGAACATGTACGCGTGCGCCGCGCTGGCCAGCTGGCGGTTGCGCACCACCTGAAGGTTGAGGCGCGAGCTTTCCCCCTGCCCCAGCACCACCGCCAGCAGATCCAGGGCGGCCACGTCGTCGTGGGTGATGGCCGGGGTGTGGAAGGCGGCCAGGATCTGGGCTTCGCGCACGTCGCGCGCCGCCACGACGGTGCGAGGCGCCGCCTGGTTCGGTTCCGTCGGGCGCGC
>JAXDMH010000531.1:0-8140 GCA_034666225.1 Myxococcales bacterium | reverse complement strand
CCTCCGCAAGGTGAGCCGGGCGAGCAAAGCTCGCCCTCCTGGCTGAAACAGGGACGCTGAGAAATCGGATGACGTTGACGGAAAATAAGACTGTGGAACGCGATCAGATGAACGTGGTGATCGTCGGGCACGTCGATCACGGGAAGAGCACTGTGGTCGGGCGGCTGCTGGCGGACACCGGGGCGCTGCCGCAGGGAAAGCTGGACGCGGTCAGGCGCGAGTGCGAGCGGACCGGGAAGCCGTTCGAGTACGCGTTTTTGCTGGATGCGCTGACCGACGAGCAGGACCAGGGGATCACCATCGATACGGCGCGCTGCTTTTTCAAGAGCGAGCGGCGCGATTACATCATCATCGATGCGCCGGGGCACATCGAGTTCCTGAAGAACATGATCTCGGGCGCGGCGCGGGCCGAGGCGGCCGTGCTGGTCATCGACGCCAAGGAGGGCGTGCGCGAGAACAGCCGCCGTCACGGGTACATCCTGTCGATGCTGGGCATCCGCCAGGTCGTGGTGTGCGTGAACAAGATGGACCTGGTCGCCTACAATGAAGCGCACTTTCGCCGGCTGGAGGCGGAGTACCGGGCGTTTCTGGAGGCCATCGGCGCGGTCAGCCCCAAGCAGTTCATCCCGGTCAGCGCCATCGCCGGCGAGAACCTGGCCACGCCCGGCGCCAGCACGCCCTGGTACGACGGGCCGACGCTGTTGCAGACGCTCGACGGTCTAGCCAAGGAGCCGCCCCGGGTCGATCGACCGCTGCGCATGCCGGTGCAGGCCGTCTACAAGTTCACCAAGCAGGGCGATGATCGCCGCATCTTCGCCGGGCGCATCGAAGCGGGGCGGGTGAAGGTCGGCGACCGCGTGGCTTTTTCGCCGTCGAACAAGACCAGCACCATCAGGACCATCGAAGGATTCAACACGGCGCCGCGCACGGAGATCGAATCGGGCTGGTCGACGGGTTTCACGCTGGCCGAGGAGATCTACGTGACCCGCGGCGAGGTGATGAGCCACGCCGACCGTCCGCCGCCGGTCAGCACGCGCCTGCGCACCAACATGATCTGGCTGGGCAAGAAGCCTTTCGTGGCCGGGCGCGATTACAAGCTGAAGCTGGGGACCATGGCCACGCCGGTGCGCCTCCACCGCATCATGAAGGTGATCGACGCGTCCGAGCTGGGGGCGACGCTGGAGAAGGATAACGTCGGGCGCCACGACGTCGCTGACGTGATCCTGGAAACGCGGCAGCCGGTGGCGTTTGATCTGATCGCCGACTGCGACGCCACCGGGCGCTTCGTCATCGTCGACGGCTATGACGTGGCCGGCGGCGGCATCATCACGGCGGCCATTCCCGACGAGCTGCGCGACCTGCGGGCGGAGGCGCGCACGCGCGACTTCAACTGGGTGCAGGGCGGCGTCAGCGCGGCGGATCGGGCGGGCCAGTATGGCCACCGGGCGGCGCTGATCATGTTCGTGGGCAAGGCCGGCGCCGGGAAACATCGCTACGCGCGCGCCCTGGAGAAGGCGCTGTTCGATCAGCAGCGCCACGTCTACATGCTGGACGGAAAGAACGTTCTGCTCGGCGTGGATCACGATCTGTGGGTGGACGCCGCGCAGTCAGAGCTGGTGCGGCGGTTCGGCGAGGTGGCCCACCTGCTGCTGAGCGCCGGGCTGCTGGTGGTGTCGACGACCAACGCCATCGGCCTGGCGGACGCGCGTTCGGTGCAGGCGCTGATCACCGATACGCCGACGGTCCTCATCGACGTCGATCCCGACGCGGGCGATGGCGCGTCGGATCTGTGGATTCGCGGCAACGAGCCGGAGGCCGAGGTGGTGGCGCGCATCGCCGCGCTGCTGGTGGCCAAGCAGATCACCAGCACCTGAGGTGACGGTGTGCAGCGTCGTCGTCGCCTGCCCAGTTGGCCGTCCACGATCGTCGCGCTGGTCGCCGTCATGAGCACAGCGGCGCCGGCGGCCGACGACGCTTACGCGAAGGAGATCGAACAGTACCGCCACGACCGCGAGAAGCGCCTGCGCAGCGAGCGCGGCTGGCTGACGCTGGTCGGGCTTTTCTGGCTGGCCGACGGGCCCAATCGTTTCGGCAGCGATCCGCGCGCGGAGATCGTGCTGCCGGCGGGCACGACGCCGGGGCAGGCGGGGACGGTCACGCTGCGCGACGGGGTCGTCAGCCTGCGCGTGGCCGACGGCGTGGCGGCCACCATCAACGGCAAGGCGGTGACCACCGCCGAGCTGCGCCCCGATGATCCCGGGCCGCCCGACGTCGTGATGATCGGTTCGGTGTCGATGCAGGTGATCAAGCGCTCCGGCCGGCAGGGCATTCGCCTCAAGGACAGCAACAGCCCGGCGCGCCGCCAGTTCACGGGGCTGCGCTGGTTTCCGGTGAACGCTGCCTACCGCGTGACGGCGCGTTTTGTCCCGCACGAGCATCCGGTGTCGATCACGGTGCCCAGCGCCGTCGGTCCGGCGCAGACGCTGTCCAGCCCGGGCGCCGCCGTCTTCACCGTCGACGGGCGCCAGCTGCGCCTGGACGCTGTTCTCGAGGAGCCGGCGTCGACGGAGCTGTTCTTCATCTTTCGCGACAAGACCACCGGCAGCGAGACCTATGGCGCGGGGCGGTTTCTCTACACGCCGCTGCCGCACGACGGTCAGGTGGTCCTGGATTTCAACAAGGCCTTCTCGCCGCCGTGCGCGTTCACCGTCTACGCCACCTGTCCGCTGCCGCCGCCGCAGAATCGCCTGCCCATCCGCATTCCGGCGGGCGAGCTGGCGTTGCCGTCTCATGCCGCCGCGCCGTAGTCGATTTGGTTATCGAATCGGGGCGTCCAGTCTGACAAAGTAGACGCCGATGGATCTGGACCCGCAGGATCGCGAAGCCCCGCACGAAATATCTCGCGATGGGCACGCGCCGGCCACGAACCCAACGCCGATGCCGACGCCGAAGACCCCCGCGCCCCCCGCCCCCGCCCGCGATCTCAGCACCGGACCCTTTTCGCTCGACGCCCTGGCGCGCGAGCTGAACCCGGCGCAGCTGGCCGCCGTGGTTTATCCAGGCCGCCCGCTGCTGGTGGTGGCCGGCGCCGGTTCAGGGAAGACGCGCGTCATCACCTACCGCCTGGCCCGCATGGTGGCGGCCGGCGCCGATCCACGCCGCGTTCTGGCCGTCACCTTCACCAACAAGGCGGCCGGCGAACTGCGTGAGCGCGTGGGTCACCTGCTGGGGCCGCGCCTGGGCCTGGGCACGCGCGGCTTGTGGGTGGGGACGTTTCACGCCATCTCGGCGCGCCTCTTGCGCCAGTGGGGAACGCAGGTGGGGCTGCGCAAGGACTTTGTCATTTACGACGACGACGATCAGAAGCGCCTGCTGGGACGCGTGCTGACCGATCTCAAGGTTCCGGAGCGTCTGTTCCCGGTGCGCCAGGTGCTGTCGGCCATCGACCGGGCCAAGAACCAGGGGATCACCGCTGGCGCGTTCCAGTCGGGCGATTACTTCGACGACGTCGTGGGCAAGGCCTACAAGCTGTACGAAGAGCGGCTGGCCGCGGCCAACGCCACCGATTTCGGCGGCCTGTTGATGTCGGCGCTGCAGCTTTGCGCCATCGACGCCAACGGCTCGCAGGAAATTCTGGATCGGTTCGATCACGTGCTGGTCGACGAATTCCAGGACACCAACAGCGTTCAATACCGCCTGGTGCGCTATCTGTCGCGGCGGACCAACAGCATCACCGTCGTCGGCGACGAAGATCAGTCGATCTACAAATGGCGCGGGGCCGACATCCGCAACATTCTCGATTTCGAGCGCGACCATGGCGGGGCCGAGGTGGTCAAGCTGGAGCAGAACTACCGCTCGACCGGCAACATCCTGCGCGCGGCCAACGCCATCATCGAACGCAACTCCGAACGCCGCCCCAAGCGTCTGTTCACCGAGTCGGGCGACGGGTCGCTGATCGTCATGTTCGAGGGCGAGACCGAGCGCGACGAGGCGGACTTTGTCGCCGGCCGCATCGAAGCCGGTCTGCAAGAAGGGGCCAGCCCCCGCGATTTCGCCGTGTTCTACCGGACCAATGCCCAGTCGCGCGTCCTGGAAGACGCCTTGCGGGCGCGCAATGTCCCCTACGTGATCGTCGGCGGAACGCGGTTCTTCGACCGCGCGGAGATCAAGGACCTGATCTGTTATCTGCGCGCCATCTCCAACCCCGACGACGGCATGGCCCTGCAGCGGATCATCAATGTGCCGGCGCGCGGGATCGGCGACACCACCATCGACCGGATCAGCGAGCTCATCTATCAGCGCAAGATCTCGGCCTGGGCGGCGCTGGGCGAGGCGGTCGCTGAACCTGAACTGCTGGGCACCGGACCGCGCAAGAAGGTGTCGGCGTTCATCGAGCTGATGACCAAGCTGCGCGCCGAGGGCGCCGGCCTGGGCGCGGCTGAGCTGGCTGAGAAAGTCCTGGAAGAGACCGGGTACCGCGACGCCCTGGCCGCCGAGGCGTCGCTGGAAGCGGAAGGGCGCATCGAGAATCTCCTCGAGCTGGTGGCGCAGATGCGCGAGTACGAGAAGGAGGCGGAAGAGCCGACGCTGTCGGGATTTCTGGAGCGCATCGCGCTGGCCTCCGACGTCGACGGTTACGATCCGGAGAAAGGGGCGGTGTCATTGATGACCGTCCACACCGCCAAGGGGCTGGAATTTCCCATCGTCTTCCTCACCGGCCTGGAAGAGCGGATCTTTCCCCACGCCCGCAGCGTCGACGACGATTCGGCCGTCGAGGAGGAACGCCGCCTGTGTTACGTGGCCGTCACGCGCGCCCGCAAGCAGCTGACGCTGTCGCGCGTGCGGCGGCGCCGGCTGTCCGGGCAGGAGCTGCCAGGGATTCCCAGTCGCTTCCTGAAAGAGCTGCCCGCCGAATGCATCGAGTCCATCGTCATGGAGCGGCCGGCCGGGTACTACGGCGACAGCGAGGGGCAGGGCCCTTGGGGCGGACGCTGGAATCGCGACGACGGCGGCGACCAGCGCAACTGGGGCGGAGGACGAAATGGCGGCGGTGGCGGCGGCGCGCCCGCGCGTCGAGGGCCCTCGGCGCGCCCCGGTTTGCCCCCCGGTCGCGCTCCGGCCCGCGCCGCCGCCGCCCCCGGCGAGCTGGTCGTCGATTACGATCATGAATCCGAACCGACGGGCCTGCAGATCGGCAGCAAGCTTCGTCACCCGCAGTTCGGCGTCGGCGAGGTGCGCGGCTGGCAGGCGGCCGGCGCCGACATGAAAGTCACCATGCGGTTTCCGACCGTGGGCGTGAAGACCATCCTGGCCCGTTTTCTGACCAAGAATTGAGGCACACCAATCATGCAACTTTACGGATCAACCAACCTGCGTTCGTTCAACACCCTCAAACTGCGGGCGGCGCTGGCCGAGGTCGGCGTCCCGCACCAGTTCATCCCCGTGGATCTGCAGAAAGGCGAACAAAGGCGCCCCGAATTTCTGGCCATCAACCCGCACGGCAAGGTCCCGGTGCTGGTCGACGAAGGCTTCGCGCTTCCCGAATCCGACGCCATCCTCTGGTACATCGGCGAAAAATATCCCCAGGCCAATCTGCTGCCGCGCGCCGACGGGTCGCCCGCTGCCACGCAGGCGCGGGCCCAGGTGCTGCGCTGGATCGGTTTCGCATCGACGACGCTTTATCCCGCCTACGCCGACTACTGGAACTACGCTCTCGGCGACACCGACAAGCGCATTCCCTGGGCGGCCGAGGCGGCGTTGCAGAAGGTCGAGCGCGCCACCGCCGTGATGGAGTCGGTGCTGGGTACGCAGCCGCATCTGGCCGGCGCGTTCTCGCTGGCTGATCTGGCGAACGCGGCGATCATCGTCAGCCTCAAGCTGCGTTTGCCGCGCGATCCGCTGGCGGATCGTCCGGTCACCACCACCTGGTTCCAGAAGGTCACCATGCGCCCGGCCTGGTCCAAGGTGATGGCCGAGACCAAGTAGACGTACCCTCGATATCGACCCGGCGGCCCGCGCCTACGGTTTGGGGATGGTCAGCGTCTTGCTGATCATCGCGCTGCCGTGCAAGGCGAACAGGATCGCGAACGGGTGCAGCACCCACGGTCCCAGGTGCATCACCCCCGCCGGCAGCGCGTCTTGCCAGCGGTTGATCCCAGCCAGCACCGCGATGATCGCCGCCAGCAGCAGGCTGGTGGGAATGGGGAAGCCTTCAAAGTGCGTCACCTTCCCGCTTTCGCCGGCCAGCGACGAGGCGGTGACGTTGTAACGGGCCAGCCGCGAGATCCCGCAGCCGACGAAGTACATCAGGATCATCACGTCCCATCCGCCGCGCAGCCCGGCGGCGAAGGCCATGGCCGCCGGCGCCACCCCGAACGACACGACGTCGGCCAGCGAATCCAGCTCCTGGCCCAACGGCGACGCCTTCTGCCGCCAGCGCGCCACGCGTCCGTCCAGGACGTCCATGACCAGCGCCACCGGCAACAGCGCCGTCCCCAGCCAGAAGAATCGTTTGTCGTGGTCCAGCAGAAAACGCATGAAGGCCAGCATGGCCCCGGTGCCGGCGAACCCGTTGAACAGCGTGAAGGCGTCGGCCAGATGAAACTGGCGAATCATCGTGAAGTGGCGTCGAGGCGGCGGGACGTTCGTCATCGCTCCACCAGCCTCCCGCTAACCTTCAACGAATGGTGGTCAGCTTGGGGCTGCGTTTGCCGCTGCCCGGCGCCGGGACGTTGCGCACCGACAGGCGGCAAGCCACCGCCATGGCGATATCTGTGAAGATGCGCGCCACCTTGGAATCGGGATCGGCCAGCACCACCGGCCTCCCGTCGTCGCTGCCGCGGCTGATGCTCCCCTGCAAGGGGATCTCGCCCAGAAAGGGGATGCCCTCGCGTTCGGCCAGCTTGCGTCCGCCGCCCTGCAGGAAAATGTTTTCGTGGTGGCCGCAGCTGGGACAGACGAACCCGCTCATGTTTTCGATGAGGCCCAGCACCGGCACCTCGACCTTCTTCCACATGGCCATCGCCTTTTCGACGTCGTTGATCGACACCTCCTGGGGCGTGGTGACCATGACGGCGCCGGTGATGGGCAGCAGCTGGGACAGCGACAGCTGGGCGTCGCCGGTGCCTGGGGGCAGATCCATCACCAGGTAATCCAGCTCGCCCCACACCACGTCTTCGATGAACTGCTGCAGCAGCTTGCCGACCATGGGGCCGCGCCACATCACGGCACCGCCGCGTTCAATGAAGAAGCCGATGGAGATGACCCGCATCCCGTGGTGAACGGCGGGGATGATCTTCTTGTCGGTCTCGGCGCTGGTGGGCACCTCGGGCACGCCCATCATCTGCGGGATCGACGGCCCGTAAACGTCGGCGTCCAGGATGCCCACCGAGGCGCCCAGGCGCGACAGCGCGGCGGCCAGGTTGGTGGCCACCGTCGATTTGCCGACGCCGCCCTTGCCGGCGGCCACGGCGATGATGTTCTTCACGCCGGGCAGGCGCGGGTTGGACGGATGGTTCGGTCGCCCCACCACCACCGCCGTCAGCACCACCTCGACGCCGTCGACGCCGGCCATGCGGCCCACCGCCGCCTCGACCGACTGGCGAATCACGTCGCGCGACGGGCAGGCCGGCGTGGTCAGCTGGATGGCGACGCGGACTTTTCCGCCGTCGACCGTCACGTCCTTCACCATGCCGGCGGACACCAGATCCATCTCCAGCGCTGGATCGTTGACCTGGGCCAGGACGGAGCGGACTTCTTCGACGTTAGGAATGGGGAAACTCTCTAGCGCTTTCGCGCGGAAGGCAAGGCGCGCAGCTTGCCGAGGCTGTCCGGGTGATGCCCCATCTTGCGGCGCTTCACGGCCAGATAGCCGGCGTTGTATTGATTCTCGCCCACCCAGTGGGAGATGCGATCGGTGACGTTGACGCCGGCGTCCTTCAGCCCCGCCACCTTCAGCGGGTTGTTGGTCATGAGGCGGATCGATTTGACGCCCAGGTCGTCCAGGATGGCCGCCGCCAGATCGTACGTCCGCTCGTCGGCTTCAAAGCCCAGCGCCAGGTTGGCCTGGACGGTGTCGGCGCCGGCATTTTGCAGCGCGTACGCGCGCACCTTGTTGCCCAGGCCGATGCCGCGCCCTTCC
>JAXDMH010000530.1:0-2710 GCA_034666225.1 Myxococcales bacterium | reverse complement strand
TCACCTTGCACGATCTGGTCTTCCTGGCGCCGTTCGTGGTCGGACCCGGCGAACCGCGCCGCCTGTCCGTGTCGATCGATCGCAAGGACGGCACACTGGCCATCACCAGCGAGGGCGCCGCCGGAAGCGAAACCCATGTCGTCGGTCGGGTCGGCGCGCCCGACACGACGACGCCCCCGCTGCTTTCCATCTCGGCCATCCGCGCCCGCTGCCGCCAGGAGCAGGTCGTCGCCAGCGGCGGCTTTCTGGACCAGGACTTCATGAACTTCGGCCCGCGCTGGGGCAACATCCGACGCATCGCCAGCGGAGATGCCGAGGCGCTGCTCGATCTCGAACTGGGCGCTCCCTTCGCCGCCGACCTTTCGCAGGTCGGCCTGCACCCCGCCCTGCTGGACATGGCCACCGGCGCCGCCCAGCACCTGATCCCGGGATTCGACCACCACCGCGATTTCTACGTGCCGTTTTCCTACGGCCGCGTGGTGGTTCATCACCCCCTGGTGGCCAGCGTGCACAGCCACGTCCGTTACAAGGCGCCGTCCAACCGGTCCGCCGGGTCCAGCCCGGCGGGCGACACGGCCGCCTTCGACGTGATCATCGCCGGCGATGACGGACGACCGCTGGTCTCGATCACCGACTTTGTCATGAAACGCTTGACGCGCAGCCAGGGCGCATTCGCCGCGACCGCGGCCGTCGCTTCATCGTCATCTTCATCCGGCCACGCGGCGGCGGGCGCGGCCGCCCTGCGCGAGGTGGCCCTGCGCGAAGGCATGACGCCGCCCGAAGGCCTCGACGCGCTGGCGCGCCTGCTCACCAGACGCCCCGCCGCGCAGGTCGTGGTGTCGTCGGTGGATGTCGTGCGCTGGCAAGCCGCCGTCAACGCGCAGGCTGCCGCCGCCGCCCAGGCGGCCACGGGCACAGCGACCACCGAATCCAATGCTGCATCCGCGGACGCCGGCGCCTCCGACCGCCCGGCGCTGGCGTCCGCCTACGTGGAACCGTCGGATCACTGGCAGCGGCTGGTGGCCGGCGTCTGGCAGGGCATCCTGGGCATCCAGCGCATCGGCATTCACGACAATTTTTTCGAGCTGGGCGGTCACTCGCTGCTGCTGACCCAGGCGGCGACGCGCGTGCGCAAGGCGGCCGCGCTGGATCTGCCGCTGGCCACGCTGTTCTCCAAGCTGACCATCGCCGAGCTGGCGGCCGATCTACAGAAAGCCAGCGAAACCGCCGCGACCAGCACGGCCGTGAAGGCGGCCCCGTTGCGCGCCGTCTCGCGCGAGGCTTACCGAGTCAAACGACAGAAACCGGAGGTTTCATGACGACCAGTGCGACGCCGCTACGGGGACTGTTCATCGGCGAAGGCGGCTTGCTGGTGGCGTGCGCCGACGCCTGGCGCACGCATGGCCACGTGATCGAAGCGGTGGTCACCGGCAATCGATCGGTGGCGCGCTGGGCGGACGACGGCGGCATCACCCGTCTGCCACCAGCCGGCGATCTGGCCGCCTCGCTGTCGGGCCGCGCCTTCGACTACCTGTTCAGCATCGTCAACCCGCGCGTCACGCCGACGGAGGTGCTGCGGATGTGCCGCCGCGCCGCCATCAACTATCACGACAGCCCGCTGCCCCGGTACGCCGGCTTTCACGTCACCTCGTGGGCGATAATCGCAGGCGAGCGCAGCCACGGCGTCACCTGGCACGAGATGACCGAGCAGGTGGACGCCGGGCGGATCCTGGCCCAGCAGACCATCGCCATCGCGCCCGACGAGACCGCGCTGAGCCTGAACACCAAATGTCATGACGCCGCGCTGGCCTCGTTTCAGCGCCTGCTCGACGACCTGGCGGCGGGCCGGCTTTCGCCACAGCCGCAGGATCAGACCGCCCGCAGTTATTTTCCGCGCCTGCGCCGCCCGCCCGCGGCGTCCGTGCTGGCCTGGGATCGCCCGGCTGAGGAACTGGATGCTCTCGGACGTGCGCTGTCGTTCGGATCGGAGAGCAACCCGCTGGGCCTGCCCAAGATCGTCGGCGACGCCGGCGCCGGCGCAGTCTTGGTCACGGCGTTCACCATCGCCGCCATCGACGAACGCCGTCCCGCCGCCGGCGTGGTGGGACGCATCGGCGACGACGCCCTGGTGATCGGAACCGCCACACGCCCGCTGGCCATCCAGGCCGCCGCCACCCTCGACGGCCGTCCGTTGACGCCGCGAGCGCTGGCCGCCCAGCTTGGCCTGGCCGAAGGCAAGACCTTGCCGCTGCTGGGCGCCGCGGTTGCCCACCGGCTGGTCGCCGTCGACACGCTGGCGGCGCGCCACGAATCGTTCTGGGTCGATCGCCTGGCCAGCCTGCATCCGGCCGCCGTGCCGACCAGCGTCCGGCCCGCGACGGTTGCCGATGACGACGCCAGCGCCACCGCCACCAGCGACGCCGCGCCTCCGGCCGGCTCTGCGCGCCCGCGCCAGCGCCTGCGAACGGCGCTGCCCCCTGCCCTGGCCGCCCTGCCGGCAGGCGACGCCGTCGATCGCATCGTCGCCGGGCTGGCCGCCTTGCTCGCGCGCCTGGGACAGGACGGCCCCTTCGACGTGGCCTATCGCGACGCCGAGCTCGATCGCTTGCTGGCCGACGACACCGGCACTGTCTCCCGGCTGTTTGCGTCGGCCCTACCGTTGCGCCTGACCGTCGATACCGCCGTCCCGTTCGACGAGCTGTTGGCCGCC
>JAXDMH010000529.1:0-2548 GCA_034666225.1 Myxococcales bacterium | reverse complement strand
CGCGACGGCCCAGGGTCCGTCGGACGAAAAAAACGGCAGCGAGGCGGCGCCCGCGCCGCCGCCGCCTGAGAAGGTCGCGCCACCACCGCCACCCGCGCCGCCGTCGCCCGTCGTGCCTGCGCCGGAGGCCCGTGCCAAGGAGAATGACAAGGAGCATGACAACGCACCGGCTGACCTGGTGGTCGCCGGCGGATCACGTTCCCGTCATCCCTGGTCTCCGTTTCTTGTCTGGGCGGTGTCCGCGGAAGGACGCAGCAGCTGGGGCCCGGTGCCGGGACAGGCCTTCGGTTTTGGCCTGGGCCTGGATCTCGGCGGGCGTCGCTGGTTCGGCAGCCTGCAGCTCAACGCCGTGCCCAGCGCCGAGGAGACGTTGATGTCAGGCGTGCGAATCCGCTTTTCCGATCTGGCGGGCGCCGCGTCCCTCTGTGCGCGCGGTGGTCTCGTTGGAGCGGTGACCATCGCCGGTTGCCTGGGAATCCAGGGGAGCGCCTTGCGCGCGCGGTCGGTGGGGTCGACGAACGACGGCGAAGCGACCGCGCCTCTCTATGCTGCGCTGCCGGCCGTGCGGGTGGAGGTTCCTCTGTTCCGCGCCGTTTCTCTGCAGGTGGGGGCAGCGCTGGCCACTTCGCTGCACCGGCCGATCTTTGCCATCGACGGTCTCGGCGACGTTTACCGCGTGCCCCGGCTGGCCCCCAGCGCCTCGCTGGGCCTCAGCGTTCGCTTGTAGAGCCAGGGCCACCCGCCCAAAATCGATTTTTCGTCGCACCAACGGATTCCGCCGGGCCCCCCCACTCACTGGGGTATGGCGAAGACTGGAAGCGGAACCGGGTTATTGCGAGGTTTCGGCGGTTTGGTTCTTCCCGCGTTGCTGGGCGGGGCAGCGGCCCTGCTGGCGGTGGCTGGATGTTCGGCGGAGCTCTCGACGCCGGGGAAGCCTTCCGGCAGCGGCCCCGGTGCCGCCGGTGGTTCAGGTCCCGGCGGAGCGTCCGGTGGCGGACCCTCCGGACCAATGATCGATCCGTCCGGCGGCGGCACCGACGTGCCGAAACCGTCGGCGAACACGCCGGGGACGCCACCCAGCGACATGTGCGGCGGGACCTTGCCGGGCGCGTTCGTGTCGAACTGCAGCGGTTGCCACACGCAGGGCGGCGCCGCCAACAGCCGCTACCCCGATCTCTTCGCGTTCAAGGGGACGCTGGCTGATTTCGAAAAGCAGGTCCGCACCGGCAGCACCAACATGGCGCCTTACCCGTCGACGTTGATCAGCGACGGCGATCTACAATCCGCCTTTGCCTACTTCACCGGCAGCATGCGCGGCGGCCTGGACAGCATCGATCTCGGCGGCGTGCAGTCGCTGTTCGTCCCGGCCGACGCCAAGAATCCACCGGTGGTGTTCAAACGTGAAGACGGCGCCATCATCACCCGCGCCGCCGGGCGCGTGCGCGGGCGTCACGAAAAAGAGGGCAGCTATGGCCTCTTTCTCAATCACTACTTCGAGGACCGCACCTACGGGTTCATCGTCGAGGACTTCACGACCACCGGCAAGCAGGAGATCCGCGTGACCTACCTGCCCATCGCCGCGCCCGATATGACCGGCAACCGCATCACCAACTGGCGGTCGTGGAAGATTCAAGGCAACAACGCCACCTTCGCCGAGAACCACTACATGAACAACGTGGCGCAGTCGCCGATGATGCCGACGGGAAAGACGGCGGCGGTCCAGCAGTTTGATCAGACGACCATCCCCGGCGGTCGCACCATGGCGGTCGGCGAGAACTTTGAATTCGAGTTCGGCATCTTCATCGCGCCCGCGATGATGACCACGCAGGGCTCGCGCGATTCGTATTACACGGACACCTTTCGTTACCGGATCGGCCTGGGTGGACTGACGCCCAACAACAAGGACTATGCGGCGCTGCCCGGCCCGCTGCCCAACGCGCAGCTGGGCGGCGACACCACCATCGTGTGGGCGGTGGCTGAACCGCAGACGTACTTCGAACAGATGGCTTTGAACACCCAGCAGGAAAACGTGCAGAACTTCGTCGAGGGGCGCCGGCTGTTTCACACTGACTTTGTCACCGGCGCGCACAGCGAGACAGACAACCCGCCGTTCATGGCCCAGGCCGGGAAGGCCGGGCCGCTGTTCTCGACCACCAGCTGCGTGAACTGCCACCTCAACAATGGCCCGGGCGCGCTGCTGGATGCGCCTCTCGGTCCCACCAGCTCCATGGTGTTCAAGCTGTACAACGCCGGCGACCTGGGCAATCAGCTGCAGATTCAGGAAGGAACGGCCAAGGTCGCTGGATTCGAGATGAAGACCGTGGCGCTGGCCGACGGCACCAGCGTGACCCTGAAGCGGCCGACGTTCACCGTCACGTCGAAAGACGGTCAGACCATCGCCGGACATTCGGCGCGGCTGGCGCGCAAGCTGATCGGCCTGGGATTGCTGGAGGCGATCGACGAGCGGACCATCCTGGCCCGCGCCGATCGCCTGGACTGCGACAAGGACGGAATCTCCGGGCGGCCCAGCTATGTCGTCGAACCGGTG
>JAXDMH010000528.1:0-3416 GCA_034666225.1 Myxococcales bacterium | reverse complement strand
ACCATCATCTATGCCAGCCACGTCCTGGAGGGTCTGGCCGCCTGGGCCACGCACCTGGCGTTCCTCAGCCCCGGACGCTTGCGCCGGTTCGGCGCGCTGGCCGACGTCGACGACCTGAGGACGGGTGAGGCGGCGGCGCCAGCGGGGGCGGCGCCGGGCGGTCCGTCGGCGCTGCACCAGCTGTGCGAGCGCTGGATGCGAGAGGACCGGCGGTCGCGGTGAGCTGATGGAGCCTCCCGTGCTTTCCAGCGAAGCGGTGCGGGCGGCGGCGCGCGCCTCGCAGTTCACGTTGGTCGGGCTGGCGCGCGCCGAGCCGCTGGACCCGGCGCCGCTGCTGCGCTGGATGGAGGCCGGCTATGCCGCCGACATGCAGTGGCTGGCGCGGCGCCTGCCCGAGCGTCTGGATCCCGGCAAGGTGCTGGCCGGCGCGCAGACGGTCATCGCGCTGGCCATCGCGTACAAACGGCCCCGCGACGAGCGGTCCAAAGTGGCCAGTTACGCTCGGGGCCGCGACTATCACTATGCCCATCGCGACCGGATGAAGGCGCTGCGCGGGCGTCTCCTGGCGCTGGATCCGACGCTGGAGACTTACGCCTGCGTCGACACCGGCGTGGCCATGGAAAAGCCGTGGGCAGAGCGGGCCGGTCTCGGCTGGATCGGCAAGAACGGGTGCTTGATCAACCCGGGGCTGGGCTCGTGGCTGACGCTGTCGGTGATGTTCATCGACCGAGCCGTCGACGTCTATGCCCAGCCGCACGACAACCGCTGCGGCGACTGCACGCTGTGCCTGAAGGCCTGTCCGACGGATGCCTTCCCGGCCCCCGCGGTGGTGGACGCTCGTCGCTGCATTTCCTATCAAAGCATCGAGAATCGGGTCGACGTTCCCGTGCCGCTGCGCCGTGGATTTCGCGGGCGCGTGTTTGGTTGCGACGTCTGTCAGGACGTCTGTCCGTTCAACCGGGGGGAGATCCCGACCGGCGATCCACGGTTTGCACCGCGACCGATTGGTCTCATGTCACCGACCCAGCTGGCGGCGCTGTCGCCCGACGAGTTTGCGCGGCTGGCGGCGGGGACCGCTCTCGCCCGCGCGCAATACGACGGCATCAGGCGCAACGCCCTTCTGGCCCTGGGCGCGGCGCGCGATGCCGGCGCCCGGGCCGTCGTCGAACGTCTGACGCTGGACCCAAACCCTGTGGTCAGCGAGGCGGCCGTGTGGGCGCTGGGCCAGATGGCGTCGCCGTCATTGAAGGCATCGACGTCATCCGACTTGTGACGGCGACGGACTGCGCTACGATCCAGGCTCTGTATGCCCAAACGCCCCGACAAGAGCTCTGACCTGGAGACCCTGGCCAAGCCCAAGGAGTCTTTGGGCACGCTGGAAAAGCGCAAGGTCGAACGCCCACCCCTCTATGAAGTCCTGCTGCACAACGACGACTACACCACCCAGGAGTTCGTGGTCTACGTGCTGATGAAGCTGTTTCGGCACGACGCGGTGGCGGCGCGCCAGATCATGCTGCACGTGCACATCAAAGGACTGGGCGTGGCCGGCGTTTATCCGTTTGACGTGGCAGAAACCAAGGTGCATCAGGTGGTCCAATTTGCGCGCGAGCACGAGATGCCTCTGCAATGCTCGCTGCGAAGGAGTGACGAATGTTGAGCGAGGAGTTGGAGACGGCGATCCGCCAGGCGCTGGATGACGCCACCAAGCGCGGCCATGAATTTTCCGGCCTGGAGCACCTGCTGCTGGCCTTGATGGGCGACGAAAAGACGGCCGACGTGGTCAAGCACTGCGGCGGTTCGGTCAAGCGGGTCAAGCAAAAGCTCGAGTCGTTCCTGGCCACCGAGATCAAGGTCGTCCCCGAAGACGAGCGCGAGCGCGCCCAGCCGACCCTGGGGTTTGCCCGCGTGGTTCAGCGCGCCGTGAACCACATCATCGGCGCCGGCAAGAGCGAGGCGAACGGGGCCAATGTTCTGGTGGCCATGTTCGCCGAGCCCGATTCGCACGCCGTCACCTTCTTGAAGGAGGAGGGGATCACCCGTCTCGACGTGGTCAGCTATATCTCGCACGGGATCTCCAAGCTGTTGCCGGCGAAGACGTCGGGGAATCCGGGGCAGGGGGGCGCCCGCCAGCCCGCCGACGAGGAGGGCGACGAGACGCCGGCCGATCCGCTGGCCGCATTTGCCACCAACCTGAACGAACGGGCCCGCGCCGGCGAGATCGATCCGCTGATCGGCCGCGAGGTGCAGATCACCCGCGCGCTGCACGTGCTGGCTCGCCGCCGCAAGAACAACCCGCTGTTCGTCGGCGACGCCGGCGTGGGCAAGACCGCCATCGTCGAGGGGTTGGCGCGCAAGATCGAGCTGGGCGAGGCCCCCGAAGCCTTGCGCGGCGCCACCATCTTTGCCCTGGACATGGGGGCGATGGTGGCCGGCACGCGCTATCGCGGCGATTTCGAGGAGCGGTTCAAGGCCGTGTTGCGGGCGCTGGAAGAGAAAGAGAACGCCATCGTCTTCATCGACGAGCTGCACACCATCGTCGGCGCCGGCGCGGCGTCGGGCGGGGCCATGGACGCGTCGAACCTGATCAAACCGGCGCTGGCCGCCGGCAAGTTGCGCTGCATCGGCACCACCACGCACAAGGAATACCGCAGCTATATCGAAAAGGATCGGGCGCTGGCCCGGCGTTTCCAGGCCATCGAGGTCGATGAGCCCAGCGTCGAGGAGACCGTCAAGGTGCTGAAGGGGCTGCGCTCGCGCTATGAGGAGTTTCATGGCGTGGCGTACACGGACAAGTCGCTGCAGACCGCGGCCGAGCTGTCATCGCGCTATCTGCAGGACCGCAAGCTGCCGGACAAGGCCATCGATCTCATCGACGAGGCCGGAGCGGCGCTGAAGATCAAAGGGCGGCGGCAAAAAGGCAACAAGGCCGGGCTGCGCCGCCGCGTGACCAGCAAGGAGATCGAAGCCGTGGTCGCCACCATGGCCCGCATCCCGCCCAAGCGCGTGGCCTCCGACGATCGGCAGCGCCTGATGGAGCTGGACAAGGAACTCAAGGCCAAGATCTTCGGCCAGGACAGGGCCGTCGATCGCGTGGCTCAGGCCATCAAGATGAGCCGGGCCGGGCTGGGCGTTCCGGAGCGGCCCATCGGCAGCTTCCTGTTCGCCGGCCCGACGGGCGTCGGCAAGACCGAGCTGGCCAAGCAACTGGCGGAGATCCTGGGCGTGGCCTTCCTGCGATTTGACATGTCGGAGTACATGGAGCGGCACACGGTCTCGCGCTTGATCGGAGCGCCTCCCGGCTATGTCGGGTTCGATCAGGGCGGCCTGCTGACCGACGCCATTCACCAGACGCCGCACGCCGTGCTGCTGCTGGACGAGATCGAGAAGGCCCACCCCGAT
Organism: Myxococcales bacterium; assembly: GCA_034666225.1. Lineage (GTDB taxonomy): Bacteria > Myxococcota_A > Polyangia > Fen-1088 > Fen-1088 > DATKEU01. The sequence goes on along the minus strand of JAXDMH010000528.1, from coordinate 17 downwards.
GTCTTCAACATCCTGTT
>JAXDMH010000527.1:0-5924 GCA_034666225.1 Myxococcales bacterium | reverse complement strand
GCCAGATGCATCAGCGGAAGGAAAAAGACGAACACCCAGCAGGCGTAACGTCCCACGCGATCGCGCGGTCGCGTGGCGCGCAAGTAAACAGCGACGCCACCGAGATAGATGGCCGCCTCCAGAACGGTCTCGGCGATGGGCGCGTTCCACAGGCCCAGGCCCACGCGCGGTCCGCCCGGCCACAGCGGCAGATCGGGCCGGTGCGTGATCCAGTCGAGCACCCAGTGACTGAACACCAGGCCGGCCAGGATCGCGGCGGCCCGCGCCGACCGTCGAAAGGCGAAATGCACCGCTCCGAACCCCAGCCCCCAGACCGCCGCCATGACGGCGCTGTGGCTCCAGGGATAGTGAAAGAAATCGAAGGGCGTGAGAATCGTGTTGCCCGGATCGATGCGCACGTCCTCGATGCCCAGCAACAGGAAGATCGGCCACAGCGTATCCAGCCACTGCGCCGCCAGGATGGTGGTCGGCAGCGACACCTTGGGCACAGCCCGCTTCGCCGCAAACGCCAATCCGAAGTGTCCGCTGAACATCGCAGCCTACTGTTATCACGGCCGCCACGGGCCGCCAGCCGGAGCCGTCGCTTCACTCTTTGGAACGGCCCTGCGTCTGTTCGCTGACCTCGGTCTCGACCAGCTGTTTCTCCCGCCTGATCAGGGCCTGACGTTCATCGACGAACCAGAACGCCACCCGCAGGAACGCGGCGATCACGGTGACCAGGATGGACGAGAGGAACCAGCGCAAGACGTCCGCCGCCCAGCCTGGACCAACCGCCACGTCGATGACGTAGGTTCCGGTGAGGGGAACCACCACGAACGCGATGGCGTGTGACAGGCAGTACGGGCAGGAGACCAGATAGCCCAGCCAGGTTTCTCGACCGCCCAGGCGCGCCCGCAACGGCTCGAAGATGCGCTCGCGGGTGACGGTCTGAGACAGCCCCATCACGACCGCGGAGACCATGAGCAATTGGGTGATGCCGGTGTGCATTGTTCGTCGGGGTCAGGCCCGCCCCCGTCTGGTGAACCTGGGTCCGCCGCCGTGCCTGCGCCAGCCCCGAGGCCACACCCACTGGGTTTGATCCGGTTGTGCGCGGCGGCCGCCCTGACGCATGCTGCGGCCATGCTTACGCTTCGGGACTGGCTGTCGGCGGCGCCGTTCACGCTGGCGATGTCGTCCGGTTTCTTCGGGTTCTTTGCTCACGCCGGCCTCATGTCGGTGCTGGAGGAAGAGTCGCTGTTGCCGGCGCGCATCTGTGGATCCAGCGCCGGCGCCCTGGTGGGAGGGCTGTGGGCGGCCGGCATTCCGGCCAGGCAAATCTGTGACGAGCTGGTCCAGCTGCGGCGCGAGCACTTTTGGGACGTGCGGCCCGGCCTGGGGCTGCTGCGCGGCGCGCGGTTCCGGGCGCTGCTGGAGGGGCTGATGCCGGTGGCCACCTTTGAAGAGTGTCGCGTCCCCCTGGCCGTCTCGGTGTTCGACGTGGCGGCCATGCGCAGCACCGTGCTGCGGACAGGGCCGCTGGCGCCGGCGCTGCACGCGTCCTGCGCGCTGCCGTTCATGTTCCACCCGGTGCGCATCGGCGGCCGCGTTTACCTGGACGGCGGCATCAAGGACCGCCCCGGCCTGAAGGGCGCCAATGGCGACGAACGCGTCCTGTTTCATCACCTGACGTCCCGTTCACCGTGGCGCCGCAAGGCCAGCCCGGCCCTGCGCGCGCCGCAGCGCCCGGACCTGCAGGTCATCGCCGTCGACGGGATTCCGCGCGTGAACCCGTTCGCGCTGGGGCGCGGCGCCGATGCGATCGAGGCGGCCGCCCGCGGCATGCGCCTGGCCTTGTCGCGCGCCGTCTCGTAAGGGGCGCGCTTCTCTCAGGCTTCGATCAGGCTTCGATGGGCGTGCAGGTGGTGGTGGCCAGACCCCCGGCGGCGCCGACCTGGGTCAGGTTCGTTCCCACCGCGCGCAGCAGGCTCAGCAGCACGACGCTGCAACTTTCGTTGCCCGTCGGAGATCGATAGTGGATCCCGGGGTACTTGAAGTAGCCCCCCGCCTTGCCGCCCACCAGGATGGGAAAGTCGCGGATGTTGTGGAACCGCCCGTCGGAGGTGTCCGACGTTCCCAGGACCGCGCAGTTGTCCAGCACGTTGCCCGCGCCTTCGGGGATCGCCTTCAGCGACTGCAGCAGCGTTCCGAACATCTTGACCGTGAACACCGTCGACGACTGCACCTGCGGCTGCAGCCCCGGCTCGTCGTGGGTCAGCTGGTGGTGGCCAGAGCTGAGGCCGACCTCCCAGAACACCGTGCTGGCCACGCTGCCGGTGTACATCATCGAGAACACGCGCGTCTGGTTGCAGGCCAGGGCCATGGCGATGAGATCGCCCATCGCCTTGGTCTTCGGTTCGATCTGCTCCTGGCCGTTCTGATCGACGAAGCTGCTCGGCTTCACCGGCAGCTTGCAGGCCACCGGCGGCGGCACCGACGTCAGCGACAGGCGGTTCTCGATCGAACGCACGCCCTCGGCGTGCATGTCCAGGCGAACCTTGTCGGCGCCGCCGGCCCGCGCCCGCATGGACGTGAAATCGCCCAGCACCGCGTCCAGCACGCTTTTTCGATAGGCCAGCGTGGCGTCGACCACCGGCGTGGTGGTGGCGTTGGGCGGCGTGAACCCGGCGCCAAAAAGCCGATCGAAGACCTTGGCCGGATCGTATTGCGGTTCGTTGAAGCTGTCCGGGCCGTTGTGCGACAGATAGTGCAGCGTGGTCCCCTCGCTGATGTCGAGGCGATTCGAGATCCCGACCTCCAGCGATTTGAACTTGCTGGTGGTGCCGATGATGTTGGCCGCCACCTGATCGATGCTGGGCTTGCTGAACGTCGACCGATAGGGCGCAGCGCCCGCCGGCTGCGAGATGAGCGGCGCGCCCGACAAGATCCCGACGGTGCCCGAGTGGTGGCCGCGTTCGTCGCCCGAGGTGATGCGCGTGCCGGTGACGACGTTGACGTAATCCTTGATCCCCAGGGTGGCCAGCGGAGCCAGCGACGGGCTGGGCGTCCAGTTGGGCCCGGTGTCGACGGGAACCCAGCGATCCGGCTTCATGCCGTTGCCCCAGAAGAAGATGCCCAGGCGGGTGGGAATGGCGGTGCCGTCGGCGTAGGCGGTGCCGTTGCCGTTGAACATGGCCTCGAGAGGCGGCAGGGCAAAACTGATCCCCGCGCCGCCCAGGGCACCCCGCAGCACGGTTCGTCGACTGATTCTGGACCTTGACATGAGCGTCGTCTCCTTGTGCCTTAGGGCTTGGCGCCTTGGCTCATCCAGCGCTGGATGGTGTCCAGCTCCACCGTGGTCACCATCTTGCCCGAGGTGGCAAGCGGCATATGGTCGCCGCACATATGGGTGGCGATCGCGCCGTCGAAGGTCAGCTTGACCCACAGCAGACTGTGGTCAGGGTCGCCGGCGATCACGCGCCGGGGGGGCGCCGTCAGCCAATCGCAGGCCTTGGTCGTCGCGTTGGTGACGGCGCTGTTGGTGACGAGGTTGTCGTAGGTGAAGTTCAACCCGGCCTTGGCGTCGGTGGTGTGACAGGGCGAGCATCGCGAGGCGATGATGGGCGCGATGTTTTTGGCATAGCTGAGTGGACCGGTTGGCACCGTCACCTGATCGACGGGGCCGCTGTCGGTCGGGCCGGGACCGGCGTCGGGCGCCGAGCCGCCGGCGCCGCCGCTGCCCATGGCGCCTCCGCTACCCGAGGCACCGCCGGAGCCCGTGGCGACGTCCGGCGACGGTGGCGCCGCATAGAAGAAGGCCGCGCTCTTGACCATCCCGTTGACCAGGGCGCTGAACTGAAACTTGCCGTCCTTGAATCCCTGCGCCAGCTGGGTGATGGCCGGCTCCTCGCCGCCCCCTTCGACGTGACCCAGAACGTAGCGATACAGATTGCGGGCCACGCAGGTCTGCACGCTGGTGTTGTCACGCAGCAGCTTGGCCAGCTCGCGCGGTCCGTTGAACGCCGTGCCGTCCAGATCGCCGGTGACGTCAATGTTCTGACCGGCGTCCATGGTCCGATAGGCGCCGATGCCGTCGAAGTTTTCGAAGGCCAGACCCATGGGGTCCATGATGGTGTGGCAGGTCTTGCACGGCTCCATCTCGCGGTGGATCTGCAGCTTCTGCCGCATGGTCTGCTTGGTGGGCGACGCGCTGTCGTCGGGCAGGGGCGGCACGTTCATGGGCGGCGGCGGGATCTGCTGGCACATCAGCATCTCGCGAATGAACTTGCCGCGCTCCGTGGGCGAGCCGATGTTGGCGTGGGCGTTCAGCGCCAGGAAGCTGCCCTGGCCCAGATACCCGACGCGCACGCCGGCGGCGGGCAAGCTCGTCTTGACGAAATCCGTCCCGCTGACCGGCGGCAAGCCGTACAGCTTGGCCAGCTCGGCGTTCACGAACGTCGTCGACGAATCGAAGATCTCGCGAAAGTCGCCGTCGCGGGTCACGGTGATGTCGGTCAGCAGCCGCAGCGTCTCCTGGCGCATGGCCGGCCCCAGCGTGTCGGTCTTCTGCGGGAACACCGAGGGGAGCTGCTGCAGGTTGTCCAGCTCGGCCAGGCGGTAGTACTCGGAGAAGAAGGTCTGGATGCCGACCGCCGCCCGCGGAGATTTCAGCAGGCGCTGCACCTGCGTGGCGAAGCCACTGGACTGGGTCAGCTGATGCGCCTCGGCCGCATCCAGCAGGGCATCGTCTGGCGTCGAGTTCCACAGAAAGAACGACAGCCGCGTGGCCAGCTCATAGTCGCTGAAGACCAGACGACCCGCCTTGGCCGGATCGGGCGTGCCCCACTCTTCTCGGTAAAGGAAATGCGGGGACTCCAGAAGACCGGCCAGGGCGTACGCCATGCCGCCGAAGAAACTCTTCATTCCCGTCTGCACGGTCTTGGCGACGCCGGCATACGTCGCCACTTCGCCGTCGGTCAGCGGGCGGCGCCAGGCGCGGCGGCCGAACGTCTTGATGAACTGTTGCGTGCACGCATCGTCGGTGGCCGCGGTCGGGCTGCAGCCGACCAGCGCGGCGGCGCGCGTGGGATCCGACAGCGCCTGCTTGGCCAGGTCCAGCGCCGAGGTCTCGAACTCCTCGACACTGTGGTGCGACAGGCTGACCAGGGCGGCCCCGATCGAGGCGAACCCGCTCAGCGCGGCGTCCGCTTCGAAGTCTCCCGAGACGGTGACCCCGCCGCCCAGAAGGTCGGTGATGCTGTTGCGATACTGGACCACCGTCAGCCGGCGCAGCGCCGCCGGAGCGGGTGTGAATTCTCCCGGCACCGGCGGGTTGCCTCCGCCCGTGTTGCCCGTGCCGCCGTTGCCGCCGCTGCCGCCACCTACGGCGCCAGGGCCGGCGACGTTACCGGAGCAACCGACAACGACCGCGCCAGCCAGCACGACCAGCGTCGCCGTCCACAGGCGCCCAGCGTTTCGGCCAGGTATTTGAAACCGCTGACGCTTGTTCATTGTCGGACCTCCCACGAAGGCAATACAACGAAGGCAATACAACGAAAGGCAATACAACGAATATTAATGATGGAACCTCGATCAGAGCCCACTCCGCGCCCGCCGCAGCGGTGCCAATCAAAAAACGGATCGAACCGATGAGAAACGGCGTAACCGCCTGGCCACCTTCAATCCGCCCAAGAAAGACCGCCAGAAAAACCGAACACTAGCACGCGCAAAATATAGATGTCGGACCGGTCGAACAAGGGGGACCAGCCCGGAGTCCAGCATTTCGCGTGGGGTTTGGCTGGCGTTGTTTCGGTAAATACGCGCCACACTGCGGAGATCAGGAGGGCGCCAGACGACCGGCGTCGGGCTGTCCCGGCCGCCCAGGGCCGCGCGAGGCGGTGCAGGGAGGCGTACAATGACCCGCTTGCGATCGCGTCGGCAGCGCCCAC
>JAXDMH010000526.1:0-4907 GCA_034666225.1 Myxococcales bacterium | reverse complement strand
AAATACGCCGGATGGTTCGCGACGGACCTCGACTGGGTTCTCGGTCGCCTTCATGCGAGGACTTTCCACGTCCCGGCGCTGGCACTCCCCTTGGGTATCTCGTTTTTCACCTTTCACAAGATATCGTACAAGGTCGACGTGTACCGCGGCGTTACCGCGGCCCAAAGAAACCCGGCGACCCTCGCGCTTTACATACTATTTTTTCCGCAGCTCATCGCCGGTCCCATCGTTCGCTACCACGAGATATCCGATCAGCTGGGATGTCGGACGGTGACCGGGCAGGATTTTGCGCTCGGCATTCGTCGCATCATCATCGGGATGTCCAAGAAGGTGCTCATCGCCAATTCGGTCGCCCTGGCAGCCGACCACATCTTCAACCTCGCCACCGGCGCGCTCGGTCCCGCAACCTGCTGGCTGGGGCTGACCTGCTACACGCTGCAGATCTACTTCGACTTCTCCGGTTACTCCGACATGGCCATCGGTCTGGCCCTTCTCTTCGGCTTTCGCTTTCCCGAGAACTTCGATCATCCCTATGCTTCGTCGTCCGTTACGGAGTTCTGGAGGCGCTGGCACATGTCGCTGTCCAGGTGGTTTCGCGACTATCTCTATGTTCCCCTGGGGGGAAATCGTCTCGGCCGGCGGCGGACGTATCTGAACCTCCTGATCATCTTCACGCTGTGCGGCCTGTGGCACGGCGCGAGCTGGGAGTTTCTGGTGTGGGGGCTCTTCCATGGGCTCTTCCTGGTGATCGAACGCCTGGGATTCGGCAGCTACCTGCTGCGGCTCCCCAGCTTGGTGCGACGCTCGTACACACTCCTCGTCGTGATGGTCGGCTGGGTGTTTTTTCGTGCGGGCTCGCTTGCTCGAGCCTTCGCCTGGCTTCGATCGATGGCGGGGCACGTCGGTCCACAGGCATCGGAATACCCGCCGGGTCTCTATGTCGACCGCTGGGTGTTGACGATGATGGCCATCGGCATCGTCGTATCGTTTCCCCTGCGCACCCTCGTCGCTCGTCGCGCGACGCTGCCGGGCGCCTCGTTCGCAGCGACTTTTCACTTCGCTTCGGCGATCGGTCTGGCGGTCCTCTTCTCGTTGTCGCTGACGTTCATCGCGGCAGGCACGTACAGTCCATTTCTCTACTTCAGGTTCTAGGGATTTAATGCCGCCCATCGCCAAGATGTCGAATCGTCTGCTGACGATGGCCTTCCTTGCCGCGCTCTGTATTCCTGCGCTGGGAATGGTCCTCGGCATAGGAACCAATACCGCTCCGTGGTTCGTGGCGAACACGCCTTTTCCCGGTCGACCCCGGAGTCTCTTTGGTCTGATCGAGCTTCCCAACAAATTTCGACGGTACATGAACGTCCACTTCGCGTTCCGCGTCCCCCTCATGGAGATCTACGCGCAGCTCAAAGTGAAGCTGTTCGGCGTATCGAGTTCGGACACGGTCGTGCTCGGGAAGGACGGCTGGCTCTTCTACACCGGCGAGAGCTTGGCTGAAGACTATCGGTGCAACCGCCCCTTCACGGAAGAGGAGCTGGCGCGCTGGACGCGCCGCCTGGTGGCGCGTCGCGACTGGCTGAAAGCACATGGCATCCCGTATGTCTTCGTGGTGGCGCCGAACCCCGGCACGATCTATCCAGAAAACCTGCCGGAATCCTTGCACCGCCTGGGACCAACGTCGCGATTCGAGCAGCTCACCGCATACCTTGCGGCGCACTCCGACTTCCGACCTGTCGATGTTCGCGCGGCCCTGACCGATGGAAAAAAACGGGCACGCCTTTACTACAAGACCGACACCCATTGGAACCAGATGGGCGCCTTCATCGCGTACGAACAAATGTCTGCCCGCCTGGCCGGAGTCCTCCCCGCCTGGAAGACCCGCACGCTCGGCGACTTCGATGAGGTGCCCACCGCGGATTGGGCCGGTGATCTCAGCTACATGCTGGGCGCGCCGTCTATTTTCCGCGAGACGCGCGTTGATCTGACTCCGCGAGGCGGCACAGATGTACTCGCCAACGGGGTGCCTCTGTCGATGAACGAGTCGCCGGAGGCCTGGTATATGCGACCGGTCAGCATTCGGGAGAGCCCGACTGGCGAGATTTCGCGGGCGGTGGTGTTGAGAGACTCCTACTTCGCGGCACCGGCGCAATTTCTGTCCAGCCACTTTCGGCGCATGGTGATGCTGTGGACGCACGACTTCGATCCAAAGGTGATCGACCGCGAGCGACCGGACGTCGTTATCGAGGAGATCGTGGAGCGGGGTCTCATGGCACCCCTGGCCGACGACCCTCCGCTTCCTTGACGGCTCCAGCGGCGGCCAGGCGCTCCAGCGGCCGGTTCGGGACGGCCCCGTACCGCCGCTGGATTTCCCGCTACACCAGGTCGACGCGGACCTTGTGGTCCTTGGTCTCGCGCAGGAACAGCGTGCCGATGACCAGGGTCATCGCTGCCACCACGACCGGGTACCACAGGCCGTAATAGATGTTGCCTGAGGCGGCCACCATGGCGGTGGCCAGCAGGGGTAGCATGCCGCCGAACCAGCCGTTGCCGATGTGATAGGGCAGCGACATCGACGTGTAACGGATGCTGGCGGGGAACAGCTCGACCAGGAAGGCGGCGATCGGGCCGTAGACCATCGTCACCAGGAGGACCAGCAAGATCAGGATCGCCTCGGCGGCGACGTAGTTGATCTTGGCCGGGTTGGCCGCTGTCGGGAAGCCGGCGGCCTTCACCGCTGCCTTGTACTTGGGCTCGTCCCAGCCTTTGATCTCGACGTCGCCGACCTTCGTCACGACCTTTTCCCCTTCGACCCCGGGAAGAGAGGAAAAGGAGATCCCCTGCTTGGTCAGGAAGTCCTTGGCCTTGTCGCAGTCGCTGAACTTCGACCAGGGACCGACGAAGACGTGAAAGTTGCAGTCGCTGGCCGCCACCGAGATGGGCGTCTTGTCGGTGGCTGCTTCCAGCTCCGGGTTCACGAAGTGGGTCAGGCCCTTGAACAGCGGGAAATAGAGCAGCGCGCCCAGGAGGCAGCCCGCCATGATGATGTTCTTGCGGCCGATGCGATCCGAAAGCCGGCCAAAGACGACGAAGAACGGCGTGGCGATCAGCAGCGAGATCGCGATCATGATGTACGCGGTTTGAAAGTCGAGCTTGAGCGAGATGGTCAGGAAGAACAGCGCATAGAACTGCCCCGTGTACCAGACCACGCCCTGACCAGCCGTGGCACCCAGCAAGGCCAGGAGGACGATCTTGCCGTTCTTCCAGTTGCCAAAGCTCTCCGTCAGCGGCGCCTTCGAGGTTTTTCCCTCCGCCTTGATCTTCTTGAAGACCGGCGACTCTTCCAGCTTGAGGCGGATGTAGACGGAGAAGAGCAGCAGCACCAGGGAGAGGCCGAACGGAATGCGCCAGCCCCACTGCGCGAAGGCCTCTTTGCTCATGTTGATCCGGCACACCAGGATCACCGCCAGCGCCAGGAAGAAGCCCAGGGTCGCCGTGGTCTGGATCCAGCTGGTGTCCGCGCCGCGCCGGTTTTCCGGTGCGTGCTCGGCGACGTACGTGGCAGCGCCACCATATTCGCCGCCCAGCGCCAGGCCTTGCAGCAGGCGCAGCGTCACCAGGATGACGGGCGCCAGCCAGCCGATGGCCGCGAACGTGGGCAGCAGGCCGACCGCGAAGGTCGCCGCGCCCATGACGATGATCGTGACCAGGAAGGTGTACTTGCGGCCGACCAGGTCGCCGATGCGTCCGAACACCAGCGCGCCGAACGGCCGGACCAGGAATCCCGCCGCGTAGGTCGCAAAGCTGGAGAGCAGCGCCGCCGTGTCATTTCCCTTGGGGAAAAACAGCGCCGCAAAGAACGGCGCCAGCGTCGCGTACAGATAAAAGTCGTACCACTCGAAGACCGTTCCGAGAGACGAAGCAAAGATGACCCGCTTCTCTTCGGGGGCGAAAGCGGTGGTGCTTCCGGGCAAACGTTGAGCCTGAGCGTCGATCATCGAAGACCTCCGGGTCTGTGAACCGCTAGACGGCTAAATGGTCTGCTTGCATACGCCTCGTGTTAACGAGCTGTCAAGCGCGCACAATGACTTGCCCACGAACCAGAGCATTTTCGTCCGTGTCGGTGGCCGGGCTGGTTATCGATCAATCAACCTGCAATCCAGTTATCCCGTCGACGCCAGCGCTTTTTTTTGTGGGCGTTGCAGGGATTGAACCTGCGACTTCGACCGTGTGAAGGTCGCACTCTTCCGCTGAGTTAAACGCCCGAGAGCTTCATTAGCTAGCGCCGCCCGCCAACGTTGTCAACTGTGCGAGCAGCGGCGCTGGCGGCGCGATTATTTCAGCGTGGCCACCTGCGTGGCCCAGCGGCGGTAGGCTTCGTAGAAGGCCTTTCGTTCTTCGGGGAGGATGGGGATCCAGCCGGCGCAAGCGTAGCCGAAGCCATAGATGAAGATGGCGTCGAAGGTGTAGGGGCGGGCCACGAAGAAGAGGGCGATGGGGATGATGAGGAAGCTGATCACCAGCGCCTTGACCCAGGTCTGCATCTTTCGTTTGCCCCGATGGGTCATGTACGGGATGGGGACCAGGTTGAGGACGGCCATCAGGCCGATGACCACGATGCCGGCCTCATAGCCGAAGGGCAGGGCGTGAAACAGCACGGCGTTGGGATAGGCGAGGGCAATGAAGCCGCTGATGGTGCGGGGCAGGCCCAGATAGGTGAGGGGGGCATTGAACTCGGCGACGTTGAACCGGGCCTGACGGATGGAAGCGGTGCTGATGAGGGCGGCCATCAACAACAGGCCCATCAGGTCGTGGCCGCCCAGCCGGTAGGCTGACCACACCACGACGGCGGGGGCGATGCCCTGGCCGACATGGTCGGCGGCGGAGTCGAACTCGGCGCCGAACTTGTT
>JAXDMH010000525.1:0-3753 GCA_034666225.1 Myxococcales bacterium | reverse complement strand
GGAACGGGCGCTGACTGGCCGATCAGCCGATTTTGCGAACGCCGGCCGCCGCCAGGATCCGTTCCAGGGCGCCCGGATCCGCGGGTTTGACCAGGTGGGCGTCAAACCCGGCCTGATAGGCCTCCTGTCGGTCTTCGGGTGTGTTGTATCCGGTCAACGCCACCAGAACGATGTTGGCCCCCAGCGCCTTTCGCATGCGCCGCGCGAGTTCATAGCCGTCCATGTCCGGAAGGCCGATGTCGACGACGGCCAGCTGCGGGTTCAACGTTATCGCCGCCTGCAGCGCCGTGGCTCCATCGACGGCCACCTCGACGTGATAGCCGTCCATGAGCAGCGTTTCGCGCAAGACCTCGCGCACGTCCTCGTTGTCCTCGACCAACAGGACGCAGGCGCTGGCCTTCGAAACCTCGGGCGCCGCCATTTTCTGCTCGGGGGCTTCCATGTGGGGGAGCGTGCGAATCTATTGATCCGAACAGATTCCAACAAGGCCAACGATCAGGAACGATCGCGAATGCGGGTAACCCCTTAGTCAGTCCAATTTTTCGCGAAAGCCCTGCTCGAGGGCCTTGACCACAAAACGGATCTTGGCGGGGATGAATCGCGACGGCACATAGACCGCGAACACCGAACGTTCAACCACGACGAAATCGGGCAGCACGCTGACCAGCTGTTTCTTGCGCAGGTCGTCCTTGACCAGATAGTGCGGCAGGTCGGCGATACCGAAACCGTTCGCAGCGGCCTCACGCATGGCCAGCGTGTTGTTGATGTGCAGCCGACCCGCGATGGGAACCATGCGCGTCTCGCTGCCCGGCGCCTTGGTGCGCAGCTTCCAGCAGCTGGGAGGTTGTCTGCCCGACACAAACACGATGCAATCGTGAGCGGCCAGATCGTCGGGCGTCCTGGGCGTCCCGCGATTGGCCAGATAGCCGGGGCTGGCGCAGAGCACCCGGCGATCGTCGTCCAGCTTTTTCGCCACCATGGCGCCCGGCGGGTCGGCGGTGATCCGGATGCCCACATCGATGCGTTCGTCCAGCATGTCCACCAGCCGATCGGTCAGATCCAGGTGGACACGAACGTCGGTGTACTGGCGGGCAAAGCCGAGGACGATGGGAAGCACGCGTTCATTCCCCAGCAGCACCGGCGCGGTGATTCGCAGGACGCCGGTCGGATCTGGATTGCGGCTCTGGATGTCGCGCTCGACGCCTTCCAGATCGTCCAGAATCTGGCGCGCCCGCAGACAGTAAGAGGCCCCCACGTCCGTCAGCTGCAGGCTGCGCGTGGTGCGGTTGACCAGCCTCACCCGCAGCCGGGTTTCCAGCCGCGAGACCAGCTTGCTGACCGCCGACGGCGTCAGCCCCAGCTTCTCGCCGGCCGCCGAAAAGGTTCCGCAGTCGGCGATCATGACCAGCGCAGACATCCCCCGAATCATCTCGGGCGTATCTTTGACAAGGCTCATATCTGAATACTGATCGCAGCCGCCGCACCGCGGCCGCGATCAGTATATACAGGCTCTCCTCTTCCGGTCACCCGCGCCGCTAGGGGGTGTTGACGCGCGTCCAGCTGAAGACGGCCGGCGTCGACGGATCGACGACCAGCTTCACCCAGTCGTGGAAATTCGTGGAGCCGTCGACGGTGACGCGGGTCAGGTTCGGCACGGGGAACCCGACCGGGTGCATGACACCCGTCGCGCTGGTGGGATCGGCCAGCGGCAGGTCGCTCTCGAACAGGTGCGAATCGCCGTTGAACAGCAACACCGGCTTGCCATAGCCGACGGTCAGCGTCGCGATCTGCTTCACCAGAGCATCGTAGCCGCTCAGGCCGTCGCCACCGGGCGCGAACGCCGCAGGATCAAACATGTCCGCCTGCAGGCCGATCAAGACGCCCGCCGTGCCGTCACTGGCGGCCAGCGCGAACGCCTTGGCCAGCCATCGGCTGTTGGCGGCGTCGCGCCTGGCGATCTCGTCGGCCTGGGCCGCCGGGCTGGAGAACGGAGCGGCCCAGGGCAGCCGATCGTCGTTCGAACCGGGGACGTTGAGGGTCACGAACAGCACGCCCGCCTGCTCCCACATGACGTTCTCGACGTAGGCGGCGTCTTCCGGATGGGCGGCGTCGAAGACGTTGGCCTGCGACATGACGCTCTTGTGAACGGCGCCCAGGGTCTGGCCGGGGGTCGGGAAAAACTGGGCGCGGATCTTGGCCAGCTCTTCCAGCGGGGCGCCGCTGCTGAACTCCTTGGTCTTCTGGCAGTCGGTCCATTCGTTGTCGCCCGGCGTGTAGACCAGCGGGTCGGCGAATGACTGGAAGAAGTTGAAGATGGTGGTGTTGTAGGCGGCGCCGCAGGGCTGGCTGCCGGAGTGAATGTCGCCGACGTGCAGCAGCAGCTCGACATCGGGATCGGCGTTGACCTGGGCGATGAACCCTGGCGCGCCGTCGATGATATTGCCGTAGGGCCAGTCGCCGAACACCGCCAGCGTCGCCGTGGCCTTGGTGCAGGTGACCGTCAGCGTCTGGGTGTCCGCGCAACCGGCCGTCGCGTCGCCGTCGGAGACCATCAACTTGATCGTCGCCGGGCCGGGCGCCGTGCAGGTGAACATGGGATTCGGCGCCGTGGGGCTGCTCAGCGTCCCCGTGCTGGCGGTCCAGGAATAGGCCAGCGACGACGGACCGGCGTCGGTGTCGTGAGCGAGCGCGCCCAGCGCCAGCGACTTGCCGACGATGACCTCGTCAGGCGACGCCGACAGGCCGTCGATCTGCGGACAGATGTTGATCTGCCCATTGACCGCCACGCTGCCCGTGCGGCGCGCCTCCTGGCAGATGAGGTGCACGCTGACCGTCGTTGTCTGGCGGGCAATGACCGAAAACATCGTCGAACCAGCGCAAGAGAGCGCCTCGTCGGCGGACACTCCGCTCAGCGTCAGCGTGTACGGACCGCCGGCAGGCAGCGGGATGACCACCGACAGCGTGTTGCTGTGGCTGACGTCGACCGTGCCGGTCTTGCTGAAACCTGCAGGCCCCGTCACCTGGTAGCTGACGGAGTTCAGGATGGCGCCGCCCGGCAGAGTGAGGGCCAGGCCGGCCATCCCGACGTCGCCGTCGATCCGGTCGTCACCGGCGGGTTTGTTGATCCCACAGCCAGCGAAGGAGAACAAACCTCCGCCCGCGATCGCCATCAGAAACAGCGCTGTCTTTGTGTACCGGTTCATGTCGTCATTTCTCCGTGGGTTAAAAGAAGCGGCCACAAGGGATGCTGCCGCGCCTCTGCAATCGGATCTTCTGGTGAACGCTGAAAATGTTCGGCGGCATTGCGGGCACAGCAGAGCAAGGTTCGCGCCACAGTCCGCGTCCTGCAGCGGACCAGCTGTTTTCGCCGAAGGAAATCGCTGATCGCGCGACCATTGCCTTCCCGGATGGACAAGGTCGCGCTTCAGACGCGTTCGATTTTCGAAATCAAGTGACCGGTTTTCGGAGGCGCGCCGCCTGCTACAGTGGCGGCAGCGAGATGGTGGGTTCCCAGTTTCAGGGCCGGATCATTCTTGCGGCGGCGGTGTCCCTCGCCGCCGTCGCCACCGCCGACTGCGGCAGCGGCAGCATGACGCCGACCCCGGTCATTGGCGTCACCGCGGCGGCGTGGCCGGACGCGGACGCGCTGTTTCGGCGTGACCCGCGCTGGTTGGGGGGCGACGCCGCCTTCTCCGTGGCGCTGGGAGGCGATCGTATCCTGTGGCTGTTCGGCGACAGCTTCATCGCCACCAG
>JAXDMH010000524.1:0-5555 GCA_034666225.1 Myxococcales bacterium | reverse complement strand
TGGGCGCGGGCCCGGTCTGGCTGCGCGCCTCGGGCAGCGTCGATCCCGCCGTGTCGTCGTTGCTGGCCAACACAGAAACCCGCTGGACGGCGGTCGGCGCCCTGGGCATCGAGCTGATCGTCCCCATCGCGGCGCGAGTCTCCCTGGGCGTCAGCGGCGATCTGTTTGCGATGTGGCCGCGGCCGGTCATCGACGTCGGGCACGGGACCGTTCGCATCGCCCAGCCGCAACCTTCGGCGGCTCTGGACTTGCGTTTCGGCTTTTGACGTCGTCATCTTTGGTGGTGATGCGAACGGCAGCCAGCGTGCTTTTTCTGATCGGCGCCTCCTGCGCTGACCAGACCATCCAGGGCACCATCGATCACGGTCCTGTCGAGCTGGATCGTCCCGCCGCCTGGTATCCGCTGGACCAGACGACGCGCCTGGGACGCGATCGCGCCGACGGCAATCGTCCCGACGCCCTGGCCACCAACGTTCAGGTGGTCAGTGATCCGCAGCGTGGACCGGTGGTCCAGATCAACGGCGGCGTCCTGGTGTTGCTGCCCGCCGTGCACAAGGATTTCACCGTCGCCTTCTGGCTGAACACCACGCAGCAGGGGCCCAGGCAGATGGGATGGGTGATGGGACCGCGGCTGATCGACGCCGATGTTTCAGGGCTGGCCCTGGACTTTGGGGTCAGCCTGTCGCTGGACAAGCTGGCCTTCGGCGTCGGCGATCCAAAGGACCTGCCCAAGGATCAGACCGCCATGCAAAGCCTGCGCACCGTGGTCGACGGCCACTGGCACCATGTGGCGGTGACCCGCGACGGCACCACCGGCCTGCGACAGATCTTCATCGACGGCGCGCTGGACAACCAGGCGCCGGCCCTGCCCGGCGAGCTGTCCCTGCCGCCCACCATCCTGGTCGGCCAGCGCAGCCCCACCGTTCCCGCGTCGCCGGCCTTGCGCGCCAAGATGTCCGACCTGCGGTTTTTCGATCGCGTGGTTTCGGCCAGCGCGATCGCGTTCCTGGCGACGGAGTGAGCGGCCGTCCGTCCTTCCGCGCTTCCGCGCTTCCGTCCCGTCAGCGTGCCTTGAACGCGTAGAGCGCGTTGTCGGCGGCGACGATGATTCGCCCGTGGGCGACGATCGGACTTTGATAGCGATGGCCCCCATGGGTCATCGTCATTGTCATGGTGGAGCGCTCCTTGTGGCGGTTCAAAAACGGGCGGAAAGTCCCACGCTGCTGGGCGATACGGAAAAAGCCAGTCGGCCGGCGCTGTCGGGCGCCTTGATGATAGCGCCGACGGCGGCGACGGCCACGGCGGCGCCGGCGCCGATCGAAACAAAGCCCAGCGCCTTGATGCCGTCGTGCCCGTAGCCATGTTCCGCCAGGATGCCGGCGCCCGAGACCCCGGCCGCCACGCCCGACACCAGGATCACCCAGGGCGCCCAGCGCAGCTCGCTGCCTTCGGTGGGCGACGAATCGCGGACGGCCAGCGACAGCGACGTGCCCACCGCCAGGCCCGCCGACAACACGCCCAGTGAAGACAGGCCGACCAGCGGCACCGTGCAGCCGTCGGCTTCGCCACCGCTTTGCCGGCAGCGGTAATGGGCGTGAACCGCGGCGCTGGCCCCGGCCACACCCAGCAGGCCCACCCACGGCAGGGCGCGCACCCACGCCGACGTTCGCGGTGGCGGTTCACCCGGCGTCGATGGCATCGCGCCCGATGACGACGGTGACGACGACGACGCGGGAAGCACCGGCGTCTCCAGCCCGGCCACCAGCACGCTTTCCGTGGCCAGGCGCAATCGATTGGCCGCCTCGACGTCGTCGCATCCGGTGCACCGGCCGTCGTGATCGACGACGACGCGCGACGATTTCTTTTCGACAAGGCGGATCTTGAAATTGTAGTCAGCGCCGTTTTGCTTGACGTCGACCTCCAGCCCATAGGCTGCCTTGTCGGCGGTCACGACGCCGTATCGCGTGCCGACCAGGGCGCGATGAACAGCGTCGTCGAACGTCTGCTGGCCCACCACGCTGCTGCCGGTCCCGGACAATTTGATCGCGATGTCCGTTGCGTGGGCCCGCCCCGCGCCAAACACACCGGCCAGAACGACAAGCCAAGGTGCGAAGGAAGCCATCCCCCATCGTCTGTCTCGCATAGGCGCCGGAATGTAACATGCCTGAAGATATGGCCTGACGACGCGCGTTGGGTTCTAATGGCGGCCCAATGGTGGCCCATGTCGGTGTCCTGACGTCTGGTAGGGGTGCGCTCTCTGCGATGGTGGTGACAATCGCCTGGACCCTGGCGGCGACGACCGCAGCCCAGGCGGCCGAGCCGCCGCGCGTGGCGTTCCTGGGCACCGAGGTGACGGGCGGCGGCCCCGTCGACGTTCACCTGCTGGACGAAGCGGTGGTCAAGGGCCTGCGCCGCGCGGACATCGCCTTCGTGCCGATCGAGGCGACCGCCGTCCCGCGCACCGCCGACGGGTTGATCTGCGCCGGGCCCACCTGCCTGGCCCAGGCCGCGACCGCCACCGGCGCTGGCTATTTCGCGCGGGCCGAACTGCGCGCGCCGGCCGAATCGTCGGCGACGGCACCGGCGGCGGCGTCATTCACCGGCAAGGTCCAGATCTTTCGCGCCGACCCGTTTCAAGCCGTGGCTTCGGGCGATTTCACCTGCGACGCCTGCGCGGCCGAAGCGCTGGCCCAGCGTTTCGAGCAGCGAGCGACCGACGCCATGACCCAGGCATTGGCGGCGCGGCTCGGGGACGCTGCGGGCGTCAGCGCGAGCGGGGTTGAGTCAGAAGGAAAGAGCCAGGTCGGCCCCTGGATCGCCATCGGCAGCGGCGCGCTGCTGGTCGGCGGCGGCGTCTATCTGATCGCCCGCGGCGACCAATCGACCTGTCCCGGTGTGGCCGCTTCGCAATGCGGGCAGACCTACTCCGACGCCAAGACCGGCTGGCTGCTGGGCGGCGTGGGCGTGGCCGCCATCGCCGCGGGCGTGGCCTGGGGCTGGCTGCTGCCGCGCGATCGCGCCGCGGCGAATGGGCCGCGGGTGTCGATGGTGGGGATCGGGCCGGGCGGCGTGGCCGTGGGAGGTCAGTTTTGAAACGACAGTCAATTGGTGGCGTCGGCGTCGGAATCTTCTTGGCCCTGCTGGTGCTGGCGGCCGCGTCGTGCCGCGAGTACCAGAACGAGGGCGAGTATTGCGACACTCTCGGCAGCTGCACGGGCGGCCTGATCTGCGAGCTGAAGTTCAAGCGCTGCGTGTCGCTCGACGGAGGCGTCCTCCCCATCACGGACGGTGACGCCGCCAGCCCATCCGACGGGGATGCCCGTGACGTCGGCAATGTGCACGACGGCGCCACGGAAGAGGCGCCCTTCTTCTGTCACAGCGACATGCAATGCACGCTCGCCCTGCCCGCCTGCAACAGCTCCGGGGCCTGCGTGCTGTGCACCGACGACTACTGCGGAAAAAAAGCCGGCGCCGGCACGCCGTACTGCGAGCCCACTGCCCGCGGCTGTGTCCAGTGCACGGCGATGTTGACCGCCCAGTGCGTGGACAAGACGCCGATCTGCGGCAGCGACGACATGTGCCGCAAATGTGCCGCCGACAACGAATGCCCGGCGCGATTGCCCGCGTGCGACATGAGCAACGTGGGCGGCGCCTGCCTGCCCTGCACTGACGCCTACTGCAAGAAGACATCGGCGGACCGACCTCTCTGCGATACCAGCGCAAAGACGTCCCCGGCCTGCGTGCAGTGCCTGACCGACAAGGACTGCAGCGGAACCACGCCGATCTGCTCTGGCCACGCCTGCCGCAAGTGCCAGGCGGACACCGAATGCGCCTCCAAGCTGGGTGGACCCGATCCCGGCGTCTGCATGGAAGACGGCCGCTGCCCCACCAGCGACGAGGTTCTGTACGTGAAGGGCGGCGCCGCCTCGTGCCCGGGCGCCGGCACAGCGGCCATGCCTTACTGTCAGGCCCAGACGGCCATGAACGCCGTGGCGCCCGGCAAACAGATCGTTGTGATTCGCGGTGTCGTCGCCGACTGGACGCTGAGCTTCTCCAGCGGCCCGGTCACCGTGGTGGGCCAGTCGGGCGCCATGGTCCGCCCCGGCGGCGTCAACGACGCCGTCACCATCAACGGCACCGACGTGCTGATTCGCGACGTCGCCGTCTCCGCGGGCGGCGGCGCCGGGATCGTCGCCAAAGCAGGCTCCACCCTGCGCCTGCACCGCTGCCTGGTCGAAGGCAACACCGGCGGCCCCGGCATCCAGACCACGAACACGGCCTTCGAGATCGAGAACACCGTCATCGCCAAGAACGGCGGCACCAACTTCCCCGGCGTCAACCTGGGCGCCACCACCACCATGCCCCGCACCTTCCGCAACAACACCGTCGTCCAGAACGGCGCCATCGGCGTCGTGTGCGGCGCCTCTTACGACATCGTGGGCAGCATCATCTTCGGAAACCCCGGCCTGCAAACCCTGAGCTGCACCGCCGCCGACCCCTGCGCCACCAACTGCAGCGTCGTCGACCCCAAACTGGACGCGGGGTACCAACTGACCATGTCGTCGCCGATGCCGTGCAAGGACTTGCTCACGGACGCGCCAGCCACCGACAGAAAGGGCACCGCGCGACCCCAGGGCGCCACCCACAAGAGTGACTGCGGGGCGGACGAGCTGGTTCAGTAGGGGCGCGCGCGACAGGCGATCGAGGGCCGCCACGACGGGGGTGTCGCCAGACCAACTCATGCCGTTTTATTCGGATCTGCACCTGCTTCTCTTCGAACGTTATTAGAACTGATCGAACAGCTCGGTTCAGGGTGGTCGGCCTATCACGTGGGCCGCAACGACACGGATTCCAGTAGGTTTCGGTCGCCCGAAAGCCGGACAGCCAGTCCATCCGGGAGTCCAACGCGAGCAGGTGCCGTGATAGCCTCTGCTGCTGAAATCAAGGTTGGACAGACTGGCGGTGCGCGACCATAGGGCATTCCCGATGTCTCCCCGATCAGGCCCACTCCTTCTTGCCGCGTCCGTCCTCGCTGGCTCCCTCGCATTCGAGGCCTGTCGTCGCAAGGTGGACCAACTCGATCTCGCTGTTCAATCCGTGAACGCGGCACATCAGGCCGAGGCCAGACCTGCCGCCCCGGACTTCGCTTTGGAGGTCCGGATGGCGCCAGGTACAGACAGCCTCATATTCAGTTTTCCTGATCGCCCGAGCGTCGTGCCGAGCATCGTGAGCCTGTCGCTCGGGAAAGAGGGAATGGGCGAGGTATTCTGCAGCCTGGACGCGGTCGATCTGAACGGTCCGCTGATGTCTCGCGAGTGGGTGGTCGGGACCATTCCGGCCAACTACCGCGCGCAGGGCTGCCGTGGGAGGCGACTGTCTCCGGGTGAATACGAAGTCGCTCTGTTCACGCAACGTGGTGAGGAACGCCGTCGGCTCCATGTGGACGCTCATCGACAAGTAGACGTGCTGCCTTGGGAGCAACCCTAGCGTTCAGCTGTCCAACCCCGTGTTGCAGCGGACGGCGCTTGCGCGCCGCCGCTGAACACGCGATCGTT
>JAXDMH010000523.1:0-2941 GCA_034666225.1 Myxococcales bacterium | reverse complement strand
GTCGGCCTGCGACGACAGGATCTCCAGGCATTGAACGATGGGCAGGCCGGCGTCGATCATCGTGGCGAACATGCGCGTGAAGATGACGACGTCGGTGGTCTTGACGCCGGTGCCGAACGAGAGGCTCAGCTGCTTGCCCTGCTTCTTCACCGACAGCGGCGACAGCATCTGCATCTGCAGCTTCTCGTGGACGGCCTCCTCGCTGTCGGCCTCCATGACACCCTTCTTGGTGTCGCCGTTGCGCGCCCGCGCCTCCCAGACGTAAGCCGCCATCGCCGATTACCCCTTGGCCGCGTTCCCGCCGGTCTTGGAAGCGTTGTTGGCCGCCCCCGAGGCGATGATCTGTTGCAGCTCGTTCGGATCCGAGCTGTGGCCGATGGCCTCTTCCAGGGTGATGGTCCGCTTCAGGTACAGCACCGCCAGCGACTGGTTCAGCGTCTGCATGCCGGTGGTGCCCTGACCGATCTGCATCTGTGAATAGATCTGATGCAGCTTGTCCTCCCGGATGAGATTGCGGATGGCCGAGTTGGGGATCATCACCTCCAGCGCCGCGCAGCGCCCCTGCCCCGACGCCCGCGGGATCAGCGTCTGACAGACCACGCCTTCCAGCACGAACGACAGCTGGGCGCGGATCTGCGACTGCTGGTGGGGCGGGAACACGTCGATGACGCGGTTGATGGTCTGCACCGCCGAGTTGGTGTGCAGCGTCCCGAAGCAAAGGTGTCCAGTCTCGGCCGTGGTCAGCGCCGCCTCTATGGTCTCGAGGTCACGCATCTCGCCCACCAGCACCACGTCCGGGTCCTGCCGCAACACCGACCGCAGCGCCTTCTTGAACGACTGCGTGTCGGTGCCGATCTCGCGCTGATTGACCACGCAGGCCTTGTGCTGGTGCAGAAACTCGATGGGATCTTCCAGCGTGATGATGTGCTCGTGGCGCTCGGTGTTGATCTTGTCGATCATCGCGGCCAGCGTTGTCGACTTGCCTGAGCCGGTCGGCCCGGTCACCAGCACCAGGCCCCGCGGCTTGTTGCACAGCTCCTCGATCACCGGCGGCAGGTTCAGCTCGTTGAACGTTCGGATCTTGAAAGGGATGGTGCGGAACACGGCGCCCACGGCGCCCTTTTGTTGAAAGACGTTGGCGCGAAAGCGACAGAGGTTCTTCACGCCGAACGACAGGTCCAGCTCCTGATCCTCCTCGAACTTCATCTTCTGGGCGTCGGTCAGGATCGAATAGCAAAGCTGCTTGGTCTCCACCGGCGACAGCGGGTTCACACGCAGCGGGACCAGATCGCCGTCGATGCGCAGCTGGGGCGGCGATCCGGTCGACAGGTGCAGGTCGGAGGCGCCCTTGTCGACCATCGCCTTCAAGAGCTGCTGGAGATTGACCGTCTGTGGTGGGGCTGCTGTTGCCATGCGATGTCTGCCTTTGCCTTCAATCTGCCGCGGTGATGCGAGCGACCTCGTCGACCGAGCTGACGCCCGCGCAAATCTTGGAAACGCCCGACATGCGCAGCGTGCGCATGCCGTGCCTGATGGCCTCCGCCTTCATCTCGGCCCCCGACGCGCCTTGCAGCACCAGCTCCTTGAGGGGATCGATGAAGGTCATGACCTCGTAGACCGCGATGCGGCCCTTGTATCCGCTGCCGCCGCAGATGTTGCAGCCGACGCCCTTGAAGCAGGCGGCGGTCTCGATCTCCTCGTCCTTGGCCCCCAGGTTGCGCAGCTCTTCCTTGGGCGTGGGGATCGGCTCCTTGCAGCCGGCGCAGATCTTTCGGATCAGGCGCTGGGCCTCGACCAGGTTGACCGACGCCGTGACAAGAAATGGCTCGACGCCCATGTTGAGAAGCCGGGTGATGGTCGACGGCGCGTCGTTGGTGTGCAGCGTCGACAGCACCAGGTGGCCGGTCAACGCCGCCTTGACGGCGATCTCCGCCGTCTCGAAATCGCGGATCTCGCCGATCATGATGGTGTCCGGGTCCTGGCGCAGGAACGAGCGCAGGGCCGCGGCAAAGTTCAGCCCGATGTCGTCGTGCATCTGGACCTGGTTGATGCCGGCCAGATTGAACTCGACCGGATCCTCGGCGGTGCTGATGTTGTCGGTGATCTGATTCAGCTCCTGCAGAGCCGAATAAAGCGTGGTGGTCTTGCCCGAACCGGTGGGTCCGGTGACCAGCACCATCCCGAACGGCGCATCGATGGCCTTCTTGAACAGCGCCAGCTGGCCTTGCTCGAACCCCAGCTTGGTCATGTCCAGCTGCAGGTTCCCCTTGTCCAGAAGACGCAGAACGATCTTCTCGCCGAACAGCGTGGGCAGCACCGAGACGCGGAAGTCCATCTCCTTGCCGCGCCCGATCTTCAATTTGATGCGGCCGTCCTGGGGCAACCGCCGCTCGGCGATATCCAAATGGGCCATGATCTTC
Organism: Myxococcales bacterium; assembly: GCA_034666225.1. Taxonomy (GTDB): domain Bacteria; phylum Myxococcota_A; class Polyangia; order Fen-1088; family Fen-1088; genus DATKEU01. The sequence continues at coordinate 521 of JAXDMH010000523.1, read as the reverse complement.
ATGCGGCTGGTCAGCGCCGCTTTCAGCTTCAGCGGCGGGTTCATCTCTTCGTGCATCACGCCGTCCACGCGATAGCGGACGCGGTACGACTTTTCGTAAGGTTCGATGTGAATGTCGGACGCCCCCTGCTTGATGGCGTTCAACAGAATCGCGTTGCACAGCTTGACCACCGGCGCGTCCTCCGACGCGCGCTCGAGGTCCAGGACGTTTTCCGCCTCGCTCTCGTCCTTGGCGAACTCCACGTCCTCGTCGATGCCGCTCAGCATCTCGTCGAGGTTGAAGTTCAACGCGTCGTTCTTTTCCTCGTAGTACTTGGCCAGCGCGTCGGCGATGGACACCTCGGATGCGACCACCACCTCGATGTTGTATCCGGTCAGGAATTTGAGGTCGTCCAGCGCCTGGATGTTCGAGGGGTCGGACATGGCCACGATCAGCGTCTTGTCCGCCCGGTTGACCGGGATGACCCGCTGCTTGCGGGCCACGTCCTTGGGAATCAGGGCGATGACCTCTGCCTCTATGTC
>JAXDMH010000522.1:0-3181 GCA_034666225.1 Myxococcales bacterium | reverse complement strand
CGATTCGTTCGTGTTCATGGACACCACGACGTACGACCAGGTGCAGATCCCCGAGACCACCGTCGGCGAGCAGGCGCTGTTCATGCCGGAGAACATCAACGTCGAAGTGCTGTTCTTCCACGATCGCGCCGTGGGCGTGACGCTGCCAAATTTCATCGAGCAGAAGATCATGGAGACCGAGCCTGGATTTCGCGGCGACACCGCCACCGGATCGACCAAGCCGGCCAAGATCTCCACCGGCGCCACCGTCAACGTGCCGCTGTTCATCAGCGTCGGCGACGTCGTGAAGATCGACACGCGCTCCGGGGAGTACCTGGAACGCGTCGGTCGCGCCTGACCGCCGGCCCCCGCCGGCGACGCCAATGTTGACGGCGACGCCAATGGACGAAGCCGGGCGGCTGGCCGCGCGTCGTCCGGCGCTGGAGGCGCGTGCCGCGATCCTGCGGGCGGTGCGGCGTTGGTTCGAAGGTGAAGGCTTTCTGGAGGTGGAGACGCCAGCGCGCGTGGCGGCGCCCGGCCAGGAGGTTCACCTGGAGGCCATCGAAGCGACCGAACCACGGCGACCACGGCGCTGGCTGATCACCTCGCCCGAGTACCACATGAAGCGGCTGGCGGCGGCCGGCTTTCCGCGCATCGTTCAGATCGGCAAGGCATGGCGTGGCGACGAGCGCGGGCCGCACCACCAGCCGGAATTCACCATCGTCGAGTGGTATCGAGCCGACGCGCCGCTGGAAAAGATCGCCGCCGATTGCGAGGCGCTGGTTCGCGTGGCGGTGGCTGCAGCGGCCGCCGCCGGCTGGCCGACGCCCGCGCCGGCCTTGCCGTCCGCGTTTGCGCGCACCACCGTGGCGGCGCTGTTTCAACAGCACGCTGGCATCGCCATCGACGGCGGCGAAACCGTCGTGCAGCTTGCCGCCAAGCTGCGCGCGGTCGGCGTCGACGCGGGCAGCGCCCAGGAATGGGACGACCTGTTCTTTCAGGCCTTCCTCGACAAGATCGAACCGTCGCTGGCCACCGCGCCGCCGACCTTCGTCTTTGACTGGCCGGCTCCGCTGGGCGCGCTGGCGCGACGAAAAGCCTCGGACAGCCGGCTGGTCGAGCGCTTCGAGCTTTACGCCGGGGGCCTGGAACTGGCCAACGCCTTCGGCGAGTTGACCGACGCCGTCGAACAGCGGCGCCGCTTTGTCGACGAAGCCGCCATTCGCGCCGCCCGCGGGCGCACCGTCTACCCGATCGACGAGCAGCTACTGGCTGCGCTGCCGCGCATGCCCCCGACCTCGGGCGTGGCCCTGGGCTTCGATCGCCTGGTCATGTTCGCCCTGAGCGTCGCCGAGATCCGCGACGTCCTGGCCTTCGCCGACGACGAGGCATGATCGATGATCCGAATTTGGATCGAAGGCGGGCTCTGCCCGCCGGAGACAGCGCATGCCGAAAACGATCCGCCTTCGGCTCTTGTCGCGTTGGGGAGGGCTCGTGGGAGGGGCCAGCAGGCCCCTTCCACGCTCACGCCCGATCGCGGTACCAGAGGGTTTCGACGCCGTTGAACTTGTCGATCCACTTGGCGACGTCGTCGATGTGGCGGCCGCCGGGGAGCAGCGTCAGGTACCGCTTCACCGTGGCGATGGCCACGGCGCGGTCCTGTTGCTGGGCGGCCAGCATGCGCAGGGCGAAGAACAGCTCGTCATCCGCGGCTTCCGGATCCAGGGCGCTGTTGCTGGCGTCCAGCTTCAAGGCGCGCTCATAGTCTGAAACGGCTTCCGCCAGGTGATCCAGCCCGACCCGGGCTTGCCCGCGGTTGAAATAGGCTTCCGGCTCGTCAGGTTGAAGGGTGATCTCCGAGGTGGCTGCCTCGACCGCCTCCTGGAACTTACCTTCGCTGACCAACTTGCCCGACAGCAGTGCTCCGTACGTCATCGGGCGGCACTCTACAGCAACTGCCGCAGCAAGTGCCGCACCCGCAATAGTGTTTCTATCCACGCGGGATGCTTGACCCTTGATCGGGCCTCTGCTATGCGTTTCGCGGCTGGAGGCCTCGCACTGGTGACTCAATATCTACTTGGAATGGCTCAGCAAGCCCCCGGGGGCGGCGGCGCCTTCATGCAAATCGTTCCGTTGGTCCTGATTTTCGGCGTGTTCTGGTTCCTGGTGATCCGACCCCAATCGAAGAAGGCCAAACTGCATCAGGCGATGCTGTCGGAGCTGAAGAAGGGTGACGAGGTCGTCACCCAGGGCGGAATCATCGGGAAAATCGCCGGCATAAAAGACAACGAGCTGACGTTGCAGGTACAAGAAGGCGTTCGCCTGCGCGTGACGCGGGCGTCGGTGACCGGTCGATACACCGGCGCCGAAGCTCCCAAGGCCGACGCCAAAGCTTCTTAACCCCCCGAACTGGACTGACGCATGGAACGCTCATGGTGGTGGAAAGCCGTGCTTTACGGCGTTGTGACCGTAACGGCTTGCCTCTACCTCATCCCGACGGTGGTGCCGGAGGCAAGTCAGCCGGCGCTGATTCGTAATCATTTTCAAAAGCGGATCCAGCTGGGCCTGGACCTTCAGGGCGGCCTTCACCTTGTCTATGAGGTGAACGTCGACAAGGCGGTGTCCGGCAAGGTTGATCGGCTGTCGTCCGACGTCGAGGATCGCCTGCGCAAGGACAAGGCGATCACCGACCTGAACGTGTCGCGCGAAGGTCGTGACGACATCGTCCTCACCTTCAAGAACCCCGCCGATCAGGCCAAGCTGGACGAATCGATCCTGCGCGACTATCGCAAGTCGCTCGATCTGGTCGAACGCAAGCCGGACACCGGCGTGGTTCGGCTGCGCCTGGATCCCGATCAGGTGGAAGAGGTGCGGGACTACGCCCTTCGCCAGGGGATCGAGACCATCCGCGGCCGCGTCGACAAATTCGGCGTCGCCGAGCCGACCATCATCAAGAAGGGCACCGACATCATCGTCGAGTTGCCCGGCCTGAAGGCCGCGGACTTCGAGCGCATCAAGTCGATCATCGGCCGCACGGCGCAGCTGGAGTTCAAGATCGTCGACGACGGTTCGGAGTACATGAAGCGGGTCGCTGCCGCGGTCCCCAAGGATTCGGGGATCGACGTCGTGCCGGAGTCCTGGACCGAGAAGGACACGGGCAAGCAGCACGAGGACGTGTACCTGCGCTCCAAGAATCGCGACG
>JAXDMH010000521.1:0-8637 GCA_034666225.1 Myxococcales bacterium | reverse complement strand
GTGTTCTGTTTCATCACCGCCGCGATAGCCGGACCGTCTACGTTTTCACAGGTCTGGAGCCCTGGCGCGACAACATTAAGGCGGCCGACCTGAAACCGGACCGCAAGTAAGATCCTCGGTGGGCGGTCGCCCCGATGGGGTCATATACACGCCTATTGCCCTTCTCTTCGTTGAGTGGACCCGGCAGTTGTCAGAGCCGACCGCGACGCCGATTTCATCAACAGCCCAGTGGCAATCGAAACCATCGCCACGATGCCCAAGAGGATGGGCGTCCCCCAGAGCGCGCCGAAGGTGTCCAGGTGGGCGGTCTGTTGCGGACTGTCGGCGCGATAAAGAACATGGACCATCTGTCCAGGCTGGTATCTGGCGATGAGCCCGCCCTGGGGATAGGAAATCTTGCGTCCGGACGCCGTCGTGAACTCTATTTGGGGATGTGAACCGCCGGCGTTCAGGCGTGCCACAACACCGTCCGCTTTCTCAGCACCGCGCGTGAAGGACTGAACGGAGATCGCCACGACGTTCGCTGCCGTCAATAGGGCGACTCCCGTCAGGATGAGAAGAATCCTGGCCAAGAGGTTGTTGATAGCTTTCTGCTGGTTGATAGCTTTCTGCTGGTTGAAGAGCAATCGGGCGCTTTCTTGCCGCCGTTTGCGAACACGGATAAGGTGATGCGCGCCGCTTTATAGTTGCGTCTTCCGACCCTTGTTACAGGAGCCGATCATCATGTCGACCAAGCTTGTTGCCGGTCTGTTCGTGCTGTTGCTTGCGATGCCGATTGCCTGCACGGACACCAGCGGGGATCCCCCGCCCTTCGATGGCGGTGGAGGCGGCGGCGGTGGCTCGATGGCTGATGCGCCGGCGGACCTGGCATCGGACAGCGCCGGCGACGCGGCGGCGGATGCGGCGACCGACGCGCCGGCCAGCGAAGGCGGAACCGACGGCGGAGGCAATGACGGTGACGCGGGAAGCGGCGACACAAGTGGTGATGCCGCGGCCGACGGAGGCACCGACCTTCCGGGAACGGACGGAGCGACCGGCTAGCAGCGGCTTCGTTCGAGCGGCACGCGCTATTCGATGATGGGCGCGGCGTTCGCCGGTGAGTGATCGCGCCCAGCGGACGGCGACGCCGGACCACGAGCCGGCGCCGCGTCGGGAACGGACTGCGGCAACGGTTGCGGACCGATCATCGGGTCCAGCGTCGGTACTATGGTTGGTCCTGTCGTTGGTGCTGTCGCCGGTCTCGTCGGCCCCATCATCGGAGGCACCGGCTGCGCTGGCGACGGGGGGTGTGCGGCGGATGCGTCGCCGGCATGAGCATCGGCACTGGCCGGTGACACCGGGCCGAGCGCCGGCGTGCCGGGTGTTTCGGGCAGCGGCAACCCGCTGACCACGGGCGGTGCCAGGGGCGGCTGCAGCGGGACGCCGACCAGACGTCCGTCTTCAGGGGCACGCGCGGGCGGAATGGTCTCCTCTGTCGCGACGTCATCGACGCGATTTCGCGCCACCCAAATTCCAGCGGCTCCTGCGGCCAGGATCAGCGCGGCCGCGACCAGCATGAGCCGCCACCGAGAGGCTGCCCGCGCTGGATGCGACGGCGAGCGCGACGCGGGCGTGGCGCCCACCCGCGCGGACCGCGTGCCAGGCTCCAGCGGCGTCGGCGTCTTGCGCGGTGGCTGAATGGTCTGCGTCGCCGGCAGCGACGACAGAGACGCGGCGGCCGGCGGCGCGATGGGCGTGGCCAGCGGACCGGTGACAGGGAAATCCGTCTGGGTGAGAAAGAGCCGTTTGACCAGGTTTCCCAGCGGCATGCCGTCGGCGCTGTACCCGGGAAGGGCCAGCACCGCGGACAGCGCTTCGGCGGTGGTCGGGAATCGATCCTCGATGCGCCGGTACAGCATGCGGCGCACGACGGCCTCGATCGCGGGGGCGATATCGCGGGTGGCTGGCAGCGACGAGAAAGGCGGGATCTCGCAGCGGCTGACCTTGGTCATCACCTCCAGCTCGTCGGCGCCATCGAAGAGACGGCGGCCGGCCAGCAACTCCCACAGCGTGACGCCCAGAGCGAATTGATCGGTGCGATGGTCAAGGGTCAGGTCGTCCAGCTGCTCGGGCGATGCATAGGCCAGCTTGCCGCGGATGTTGCCGGTCCCCTTGCCGGACGTGCTGTTGGCGCGGGCCTTGGCGATTCCGAAATCGGACAGCTTCACCTCGCCGCCAAAGCTGACCAGCACATTGTGGGGCGAGACATCGCGATGGATGAGGCCCAGTGGGCGCCGGTTCTCGCGACGTTCGTGCACGTAACGCAGGCCCTTCAAGACCTCCCCGGCCACGAACAGGGCCAGCGGGCGAGGAAACGGCTGTCCAGCGCGCTGAGCGCTGAGGGCGATCTGCCGCAGGTCGCGCCCCTCGACGCGTTCCATGGCGATGTAATAGCGACCGGCCAGGCCGCCGCCCTGGGCGGCGTCGACCTTGTCGAAGTCGAAGATGGAGACAATGTTGGCGTGCTGAAGCTGGGCGGCGACGCGGGCCTCGTTGACGAACAGGCGTTCCAGCTCGGTATCGCCGGCGAAGGATTCAAGCATGAACTTCAGGGCCAGCGGCTTGACGAAGCCTTGTGGGCCCTCGACCCGGGCGGCCCACACCTCGGCCATGCCGCCCACGGCGATTCGCTCGGCCAGGACGTATTTGCCGATGCGCTGCCCCGGTTGCACCAATCGCATATACGACGAACCGGTATCGCCGAGTCAAGATCGCGTGGTGTTGGCCCCCGCGGCCGCCCGGCCAACAGGGCGCCGTCGCTGGACATTCCAAAAATCGGGGATAAACGCGATTTTTTGTGGAACACGACCGGCGACCATGCGTTTCATCTTGTGCATGAGTGGGTTTGGCCGCCTTCCGGTTTGCGTCCTGATGGCCGCGCTTGCGGTCGGGGGAACAGGAGGTTGTGCGGCGCGGTCGCTGGTGCAACTGGAGATGGACGTCCAGGGCGACCCGGCTGCGGTCGACATGTCATCGGCCAAGCTGCGAATCGACCTCAAGCAAGGGGACATGACAATTCGAAAGGAGACAGCGATCGACCACCTTGCCGACTGGCAGACAGCGCATCCAAAGGTGGGCGTCTTCCTGGATGCTCACGTCTCTGGCCGGGTGAGCATCACCATCACCATCATCGACAAGCAGGAGTGCACCGTCGGCCACACCGACCCGGTGATCGTGGTCGACGTCAAGCCCGGCCAGGTTTCATCGATCGCGACCATCACCGTCGTCATCACCGAGCCGATCTGCCCGGCCTCCGATGACGCTGGGATGCCTTCGGCTGAAGCAGGCGCTCCCGGCGAAGACGCAGCCACCACCGGCGAGGTTTCCGACGACAGCAGCGCCACCGACGCCGAACCGACGGCGCCCGATGCTGGCGCCACTGACGTCTATTGCCCACCCGAGGCGGGCGTTGACGCCGTGATGCCGCCGACGTGCGACCAGTTCTGCGACGCCGCGACCAGCAATTGTCCGCAGTACTACCCGCAACGCGATCAGTGCATGGAGACGTGCATGAAGTGGCGGCCAGGAATGCTGTCAACGACCATGGACAACGGGCTTGGCGAAAACACCATCGGCTGCCGGCTATGGTTCGTCACCCACATTCTCCCGAATGCGGTGGACCGATACTGTCAGAACGCTTTGGAAAACAGCCCCGTTTGTAAATGACCGGTCTCTTCCGTCGTTCCGGCGGCATCACGTTCGCCGAGCCCTTGGGGGCGGTGATTTTTGACGCGTTTAGGCATCTATGATATCCGCTGAGCCTCATCCAATAAGGAGCCCCCTCAAATGAAGCGGTTGAACAGGTCATTACTTGCAGCGACGATCGCACTGTGTCTGTTCGGAAGCACGGCGTTGGCTGGGTCAGTCCAGGTCTTCTCTGATTGGGCCCGCGGCGACATGGGGACGGCGCACAACGCAACGAATGGGCAGTACATCGGTTGCTGGGTGGAGACCGATCCGTCAGGCCCGCCCCTGCTATATTGCGAAGCCTTCGACGGCGCCACGTCCGTGGCGTTCTGTTACACCACCAACGGCAACCTGGTGAACACAGCGGCCGGCATGGCCGATTCGACTGACATCGAATTCGGATGGGACGATGGCAATGTCTGCTCGTTCCTGATGGTCAATAACTTCTCTCAATTTCCCGGCCGCAAGCCTTAATCAAGGACAGTGATCAAATGTTGACACGTTCAAAGTTGGTTTTTTTGTCCTCTGGAATCGTATTGGCGGGCATCTTGCTGGCAGGCGGCGTCGCTCTCTCGCAGAGAACCGTCATGGTTGCCGCGCGTACGGGTTGCGACAATGCCCCCGCGCTTGAGAAAGCCACCAAGGCGGTGAGCCAGGTTATCGAGAGCGGCCACTGGACGAACAAAGACCACGATCAAGTGAGGCCGCTGCTTCATTTTCTGCACACCGATCAAAAAATCGAACTGATGCGCAAGGTGTCGGCGGCTATCCAGGCCAAAAAGCTGGTTCTGGAAAAAGGCGCTCATCTGTTGTACTAGCGCCGCGTTTCGATCCGGATCGCGCCCCGGTTTCAATCACCCGCAAACATTCCGGTGCCCGCCTGGAGTATCTCCCGCGGAGCACGTATTATCCGCAAGGCAGACGTGGACGAGGCGTGCCTAGGCGACGATACGCTGTTGGACTTCGTGGCCGGACGACTGCCCGACGCGCGCCGCGAACATGTTGAACGGCATCTGGCGACCTGCACGCTTTGCACGCGCCTTGTCTCGGCGGCCATCGGCTCGGCGCGCGAGACCGTCCGCGCCCCGTCGCAGAACAGCGGATTGCTGTCGAGAGGCGACGAGCTGGTCGTACGTGAGCGACCGCCCAGCCTGACGACTGGAACCCTGCTGGCGGAGACCTACCGGATCGTCCGCCTTGTCGGCAGCGGCGGCATGGGCGAGGTCTACGAGGCGTCGCACACCCGCCTGACCGGACGGTATGCGGTCAAGGTGTTGCATCACCACTGGGCCGGCGATCCGCGGGCCATCGTTCGGTTCGGCCGCGAGGCGCAGATCACGTCGGGCCTGCGCCACCCCAACATCGTGGCCATCATCGACTTCGACTACACGCCGTCGGGGGCGCCCTACCTGGTGATGGAGTACATCGAAGGGGTCGAGCTGGCGACGGTGATCGCCGGGCAGGCGCCGATGGCGTCCGACCGGGTGGTTCGCATCGTCGACCAGATCGCCTCGGCGCTGACCGCGGTGCACGCGCGCAACATCGTCCATCGCGATCTCAAACCACAGAACATCTTCCTGGTACCCGGGGAGCGGCCCGGCGATGAACGGGTCAAGCTGGTCGACTTTGGCATCTCCAAGGTGCGGGCGGCGTCGGTGGCGCTGACCGGCGAGCGGGCGGTGCTGGGGACGCCGCAATACATGGCGCCCGAACAGGCCCAGGCGGCCGGCGAGGTCGATGGGCGCGCCGACCAGTTCGCGCTGGCCGCCATCGTGTACGAGATGTTGACGGCGCGGATGGCCTTCCCCGGTGACAGGGTGGAGATCGTCGTCTATCGCATCTCGCACGAGGAGCCGAAGCCGCTGGGGCCGGCCTGGGGTCCCAGGCTGGCGTCGGTGATCATGCGCGCGCTGGCCAAGGATCCGGCGCGACGGTTTGCCACGACGGACGAATTCGCGGCGGCGTTGCGGGCCGCCGTGGAATCCGATCGCCTGCTGCGCACGACGTCGCCGTCCAGCACGCGGGCGACCCAACGCCATTCGTCGCAGGACGCGCTGCCGCCCCTGGGTCCCGAAACCCGCGAACGCCATGCAGCCACCAGCCATCGCTGGACGGTGGTGGGCGGAATCAGCGTCGGGTTGGCCCTGGCCGGGGTGTTGGCGGTGCCGCTCATGCGCCGACCCATTCGTCATGAGGGGACCGCGGCAACCGCGGTGTCGGCGTCGGCGCCCGTCAGCGAGCCGACGGCTGCGGCCGCCATCCGCGCGGCGAGCATCCCAGCGGCGGTCCCAGAAAAATCTGCGCCGTTGACGGACGAGACGCCCGCCGCGCCGAAAGAAGCGCACACCGCCGTGGCCCACCCGACCGCTGTGGCCAGCGTGCCACCGCCGCCGCACCAGCGACGAAACGCAGCGCGCGCACGAGCCGTCCTGACAAAAAAATCCGCGGCGGCGGCTGTCACCGCCGCGACGCCGGCACCGACGGAGGGCCCGCCGGCCTCAGGTCCTGACGGCGGTACAGCACCCGTGAACGGCAAGGCAGCCGGAACGTCAACCCGCGGCAGCAAGCTGGGGAGTCTGATTGATAGGCTGTGAACGGCGGCCCCGATCGCCTGGTGCGACTGGACACCGCGCCCGCTTTGCCATCGTCGTCGCGCTGACGGCAATGGCAGCGCCCGCGGTCGTCCGCGCGCAGAGCGCTGGTGAGGACGATGGCCGCAGACGCGCGCAAGCGCACCTCAGTCGCGGCAACGATCTGTTCACCAGCGACAAGTTTCAGGAAGCGCTTGTCGAATTTCAGGCCGCCTATGCCGCGTTCCCCAGCCCCAAGTTGCATTTCAACATGGGCCAGTGCCAGCGCGCCTTGGGTCATCTTCAGGACGCGCTGGAAGAGTTTCGCCGCTTCGTCGACGAAGCCCGTGACGTCTCGCCCGACCTGCGCCGCGAAGCGGAGCGCTATATCTCTGAATTGAAGGACGCCAAAGACGCCGAGGCACGCCCGGTGGTGTCAGCGGCGCCGGCCTCGAGCCCGTTGCCGGCCGCGGTCAGCCTGGCGCCGACGCCGGTGGCCGTTGCGGTGGCGCCATCATCATCATCATCGCCGCCGTCTCTGATCGCGCCGCCCGCCGCGCCGGCGCCGCACGAAGCCGACGCCGACCGGCCGCTGCACAAACGCTGGTGGTTCTGGGCCGCGATCGGCGTCGTGGTGGCCGCGGCGGCGGTGGGTGTCGTTCTGCTGGCGCGGCCACACGACCCGGACTGCGCCCTTCCGACCTGCCTGAAATGAACGGCAAAACCCTGGCGGGGGTTGCCGGGTCTTCTGTTCGTTAGTGGGCCACGACGGCCTTCATTGAAAGGAACAGGAGATAGTCATGAATACCCCATCCCCCACCCCGTCCAATTCATCACCCAGGACCAAGTCCTGGCGGTTTCCTCGCCGGGCAGCACTGCTGCTGGCGGCGCCGCTGGTCCTCCTGGGAGGCGTTTCCCTGAACGCGGCCGCTCACGAAGGCGGCGGCCCTGGCATGCACTTCCAAGGTCACGGCGGGCAGCGCTTCCGTCACCTCCTGGAGGTGGCCGGCGCCACCGACGCCCAGAAGGCGCAGATCAAGGCGACCTGGCAAAACCTGCGGCCGCAACTGCGCGCCGTCGCCGAGGAGCACGCCAAGGTGCGCCAAAGCATCCGCCAGGCCCTGACGGCACCCAGCATCGACACCGCGGCCATCGAGAAGCTGCGGCGCGATGGCGTGCAGCTGGCAGACAAGCGATCGGCCTTGATCACCCAGGGCATGGTCTCCTCGGCCCAGGTGCTGACCCCGGAGCAACGACAGAAGATCGCGGATGAAATTCAGAAACACGCCGCGGAAGCCGGCCAGCACCACGGCCAGGGCCAGGGGGAAGGCCCGTTCTGAGCGCGTCGAAAACCTTCAACTCGCGTGGAACGAAGGCGGCTTTGCCGCCGGAGTTCCATCGCGGGAGGTCTGGAACCCTTTGAGGGTTCCAGGTCAGACAATCGCCCCTGTGCTAGCCTTGGGCGCCGGTCGGGCATGAACGTTCTCGGAGCCCTCGCCTCACCATGTGGATAGTCCGCCTCGCCCTTCGGCGGCCGTATACCTTCGTGGTGATGGCGATGCTGATCGTCATCATGGGGGTGCTGAGCATCATCCGGATGCCGGCGGACATTTTCCCAGACATCGACATCCCGGTCATCTCGGTGGTCTGGAATTACGGCGGGCTTTCACCGGAGGAGATGGAGCGGCGGATCGTCTCCAATTTTGAACGGGGCCTGACCACCACCGTCAACGACATCGAGCACGTCGAGAGTCAATCGCTGACCGGCGTCGCGGTCATCAAGGTTTTCTTTCAACAGGGCGCGGCCCTGGAAGCGGCGACGGCCCAGATCACCGCCATCGCCCAGACCGCCGTCCGCCAGATGCCGCCCGGCACCAGCCCACCGCTGGTGATCCGGTACAGCGCCTCGAACGTCCCCATCATGCAGGCGGCGCTGGAGAGCGAGACGCTGAGCGAGCAGCAGCTGTTCGATTATGGCGTGAACTTTATCCGCGCCGATCTGGCCACCATCCCCGGCTCGCAGATCCCGTGGCCGTACGGCGGCAAGCAGCGGCAGATCATGATCGACATCGATCCGCCGCGCCTGTTCGCCTGGGGGCTGTCGGCGCGCGACGTGTCCAATGCCGTCAGCGCCCAGAACCTGATCTTGCCCACGGGCACGGCCAAGATGGGCAACGGCGAATACCCGGTGGTGGTGAACAGCAGCCCCGAGACGCTGGAACAGATCGGTCTTTTGCCGATCAAGGTGGTCCGCGGCACCACGGTTCACGTCCACGACGTGGCCAGCGTGCGCGACGGCAGCACCCCGCAGACCAGCATGGTCCACGTGGAAGGGCGCAAG
>JAXDMH010000520.1:0-4141 GCA_034666225.1 Myxococcales bacterium | reverse complement strand
AAGCTGCGAGAGGGACCGGCCTTCGCCGCGGTGGTGTCCGATATGCGGATGCCGGTGATGGACGGCGCAAAGTTTCTGACCGCGGTTCGCGCGGTCGCGCCCGACGTGACCCGACTTCTGCTGACAGGCGAGACCGACATTCAGTCCGCCATCAAGGCCGTCAACGAGGGTCAGATCTTCCGGTTCCTGACCAAGCCCTGTCCGCCCGAGTTGCTGATCAGATCACTGGAAGGGGCGGTCGAGCAGAACCGCCTGGTCACCAGCGAGCGAGAGCTGCTGGGACAGACCTTGCGCGGCAGCATTCAGGCTCTTTGTGACGTCCTTTCGGTCGCCAACCCGATAGCGTTCGGACGGGGCACCCGGGTCAAACGTCTGGCCACCAAGATCGCCCAGGCGCTGGGGGTGAAAGAGGCCTGGGCGATCGAAGTGGCCGCGATGATGTCCCAGATTGGCTATGTGGTGCTTCCGTCGGCCACTGTCGAACGGGTGCTAGCGGGCAAGCCACTGTCGCCCGGCGAGCGACAGATGGTCGACAAGGTCCCCGCCATCGCCCGCCAGGTGGTGGACAACATTCCTCGCCTGGAAGCGGTCAGGGAAATACTGGATCACAGCCTGAAGACCTTCAGCGGGGTCGGTGCCACACCGGGCGATCCGATGCGGGGTGAAAAGATCCCGCTTGGCGCCCGGATCTTGCGCCTCGCCTTCGACTACGATCAGCTCGAAGACTCAGGCGGCTCGCGCCAGGACATCCTGAAGACATTGGCGGCGCGCACCGGCGCTTACGATCCCCGCATTCTTGCGGCGCTGGGCGGTCTGCTGCCGGGGATCGATCAGGAGGGCCGGCGCGCCCTCAAGCTGCTCGAGATTCGCTCCGGAATGGTGGTGGTGGAAGACATCAAGACCTCCACCGGGACGCTGCTGATGGCCAGAGGGAACGAGATCACCGAGAGCAGCCTGCAGCGCCTGTTCAACTTCGCCTCGTCCACCGGTATCAGAGAACCGATCATGGTCGCAGGCAGCGCCCTCGACTGACGAAGCCGGCGGCGCGTCAGAACGTCTTGCCGACGATGGCCTTCACCGTCCACGCCTCGGAGGCGTCGGTGAAACCGTGGCCGACGGCAAAGTTCAACTCGATGGGGCCGTTCAGCAGATCGCCCGCCAGGTAGAGATAGTGTTCCTGATTGCGGACCGCCTCCGGCGAGGTGATCCGCCCCAGGCCGGCGTAATATTCAAACCCGAGCGCGATCTTGTGGCCAACGTCGGCGCGCGCCTTCAAGGCCGGTTCGAAATCGGGCGCAGCGTTGCGGTCGCTGCCGGTCACCGCCCAGCCGATGATCGGGTTGAAGGCCACCGCCCAGCGCCCGTACGTATAGGCCACGATGGGCCGCACCTCGATGTCCCATTCCGCCGTCCCCAGAGCAGCGACGCCCCGGCCGATCTCGAAGTTCGCGCCCATCACCAGAGGCGCCGTGCGCGCCGCCGGGGCGATGAACTTCGTTCGCAGCTTGAAGCCGGCCCAGTGCCCGGCGAAATCACCCAGCGCCGTGGCCGTCTCCAGGTACGCCCCCAGCTCCCACCAACCGGTCACGCCGTACGACGGCTCCAGCGTCAGCCGCAAGAGCCCGTCAGGCACCACCTCACCGGCAAAAGCCGCGCTCTTGCGCCCCGACGCCGTGTAATTGCTGTGCAACTCCAGCCCCGCCTGCCCAGCCACGTCCGCGTCCCCTTCATAGACCTGGATCTCGAACGCATCGATCGCGAACGCCCTCCCTCCAAACAACCCAACGGCCAGCACCGCCGCAGCCCCAACTCGCAATTTCACGCCCCGATATTAATCACGGTCCCACCCGATAGTCTTCAGCGTCTGCCCCGAGCGAGCCGACGTAGCGTGGCCGGGTGGCGCGGAAGGAAGGGGCCACAGCGGGCCGGTTCGTCGGGGCCGTTGTCCCTCTGCGCCCCACATTCACAGCTCGCGATCTCTAGAATCTCGAACGCGGCCCCGGCGAACCGGCCCGATGGGGAAGGTTTCCTGCAGCGACAGGACCCGGCCACGCGGAGGAGGCGGACGCCTCAAGGCGCTCCCGTCCGTCGTAACTACTCCTTCACCGCCCCGGTCATCCCCGCCACGTAATGCTCGACGAAGAACGAATACAAGATCGCCACCGGCAACGACCCGAACAGGGCCCCCGCCATCAGCGACCCCCAGTGGTAAACGTCGCCCTCCACCAGCTCGGTCACCACGCCCACCGGCACGGTCTTCACCTCCGACGACGAGATGAACGTCAGGGCGTAGATGAACTCGTTCCAGGACAACGTGAACGCGAAGATGCCGGCCGAGATCAGCCCCGGCACCGCCAGCGGCAGCACGATCTTCACCAGGATCTGAAAGCGCGTCGCCCCGTCGATGAGGGCGCATTCTTCCAGTTCATAGGGGATGGTCCGGAAGTACCCCATCAGCAGCCAGGTGCAAAACGGAATCAGAAACGTCGGGTAGGTGAGAATCAGCGCCAGCCGCGTGTCGAACACGCCCAGCTTGAAGACGATGGTGGCCAGCGGAATGAAAAGGATGCTGGGCGGGATCAGATAGGCGAGAAAGATCGACATCCCGGTGTAACGGCTGCCCCGGAAACGCAGGCGCTCGATGGCGTAGGCGGCCATCACCGCGCAGGCCAAAGAGACGAACGTCGAGACGATGGACACCAGCATCGTGTTCCACAACCAGGCCGGATACTGCGTGTCAAACAGCAGCTTCTTGATGTTGGCCAAAGTGGGATGCAGGGTGAAAAAGGGATTGAAGCGCTTGAAATCGTAGAGCTCGTCTTGCGCTTTGAAAGTCGTGACCGCCATCCAGTAGAACGGAAAAAGCAGCACGAACAAGAAGATGCCCAGCGGGAGATAGACCGTCGCCAGCCGCGTCGCTCGGGTCTCGAGGAAGCCCATCCCGCCTTCGTTGGCGGCGGCCTTGGGCGTGAACAGGCGCTTGATCTTGGCCAACATCACTTGTCCGTCCCGCCCTGTTGCCAGCGGCGTCGCTGCAGGCCAAAGAACGAAAACAAGATCGCCGCCACCAGGAATGGGATCATCATGGTCGAGATGGCCGCTCCTTCCGCCAGTTGCCCACCGGCGATGGCGCGCTGGAATGACAATGTGGCCATGAGGTGGGTGGCGTTGATGGGGCCGCCTCTGGTGATGGCGTAGACCAGCTGGAAGTCGGTGAACGTGAAGAGAACCGAGAACGTCATCACCACCGCCACGATGGGCGTCAGCAACGGGTAGGTCACGTACCGGAAAAGCTGCCAGCGGGTGGCGCCGTCCAGCGTGGCCGCTTCATACAGCGTCACCGGGATGGTCTGCAGGCCGGCCAGCAGCGAGATGGCCACGAAGGGGATCCCGCGCCACACGTTGGCGGCAATCAACGAGGCCCGGGCCGCGTTGGGATTCCCCAGGAAGTCGATGTACGTGTCGATGATGCCCATCTTCTGCAGCGTCCACGAGATGATGGAAAACTGCGGGTCGTAAAGCCACCAGAAGACCAGCGCCGTCAGCACCGTGGGCGCAATGAAGGGCAGCAGCATGATGGCCCGGATGGCCGATTTGAAGATGATGTTGCGGTTGAGCAGCAACGCCAACCACAGTCCCAAAGCAAATTTCAGGACACAAGCCACGGTGGTGTAAAGAAGCGTGTTGGTGACCGACAACCACAACACGTCGTCGTTCCACAGTGACTTGAAATTCTCCAGGCCGATGAATTCGCCGGCGCGGCCAATTTTCGTGTCAGTGAGCCCCAGCCAGATGCCCAGGCCCAGCGGATAAGTCAGAAAGAAGATCAGCAACACACCGGCCGGCAACATGAACAGCAGGCCCAGGACGTTGCGGTTGTTCAGAAACCGACGCAGACGCCTCATCTTCCCGCTGGGGGCGCCCGACGACGAAACGGGAACGATCGGGGCGCTCTTCGCGCTGATGTTGCTGGCAGCAGGCACATTTCCCCCGGTACTTCTTCAGAGGTTTTCGGATCGGCGAAGAGGCGAAGAGAAGATCGGCAAGATCGGCAAGATCGGCAAGATCGGCAAGATCGGCAAGATCGGCAAGATCGGCAAGATCGGCAAGATCGGATGTCTGATCGAAACGGGGCCTCTTC
>JAXDMH010000519.1:0-12625 GCA_034666225.1 Myxococcales bacterium | reverse complement strand
CCCGTATCTCGCGGGAGGTGCACTAGCTCGCGACGGGGACGGCCCCGTCACCTCGAACGATGTTGAAATAGAATTTGGCGCCGCGGCCGGGCTGGCTGTCGACCAGCAGCTCGCCGCCGTGGGCGCGCACGATGCTGCGGGCGATGAAAAGGCCCAGGCCGGTCCCCGGCGAATCTAGCTTCCAGTAGCGCTCGAAGATATGGGCGATGTGCTCCGGTTTGATGCCGGGTCCGGTGTCTTCCACTTCGAAGCGAACGGCATTGCCGACGTCGACGCTGCGCAAGGTGATACGCCCTCCCTCGGGCGTGAACTTGACCGCGTTGCCCAGCAGGTTGCCGAGGACCTGCAACAGCCGACCGCGATCGCAATTGACGGCGCCTGAGGCGGGTTTGGCCACCACCAGATCAATGCCTTTCTCCTGGACCGGGGCGGCGAACAGTTCGCCTGCCTCTTGAATGATGGTGTCGACGCGCTCTGGTTGGCAGGTCACCTTCAGCTCGCCGTGCTCGATGCGGGTGGCATCCATCAGGTCGCGGATCAGGTGATCCATGCGCGAGGCGGCGCGATCGACGGCCTGCAGACCGCGTTGCACCGCTTCGGCGGTGCCGCTGATGCGCTGCAATCGCTGTGCGGCGATGGTGACGACGCTCAGCGGGTTGCGCAGATCGTGGGCAACGACGGCCATGATGTGCTCGCGCGATTCGGTGGCAGCGTCGGCGCGCGCCCGGGCCCGGTGCAGAGATTCAACCAAGACACAGGTCGCCGCGCTGACCAGGGCAAAGAGAAAAAGATCCGAGTTGGAGCGCAGAAAACTTTCGCCTGGATCATTCCAGAATGCGGCCAGCGCGCTGGTGCACAGGGCCGCCGACAACAGCCCAGGCCAAAGGCCTCCCAACCAGGCGGCGATCATCACCGTCGGCAGAAACACCAGGTGCCGGTTGTGGTGGTGACCCCACCAGGGATCAAGGGCCATTCGCCCGGCCACGACCAGCACGGTCATCGCGCCCGCACCGACAAATCTTTGCCAGGCTGGACGCAACCCGCGGCGGCGAGGCCTTTCGACCATAGGCCATGGAGGTTATTCGGCCACCCCGCCGCAGGCAAATGCCAGCCGACGTCGCCAGGGGCCCTAGAACGCGATCTTGACCCGACCGGAAAGAACGTGAACCGGGCCGCGATCCTTGTTGTACGCGGGATTGACGATGGGCTGGTAGATGACCGACGCCGAAATGTAATCGGCGACGTGAAGCGAGTAATAGATCTCGGCGACGATCTCCGGTCCGTAATTCAGCGCGCCGTCGCCGATGATGAACCCGTACCCGCCACCCTCCAGATAATGACGGTGCGGCGCCGACAGACCGTTCACCACCACGCCCACCCCCAGCTGGTCCCGATCGCGGCGCCACAGCTGGCCGTCCTGAACCACGCCCACCGCCAGCGAGCGATCGATCTCCGTGAAGGCCCACGACTCGGTGGCGCCGTCGTTGGCGCTGAGGCGCAGGAATGAACCGAGTCCCCGACGCGTCAACTGCTGCTCGACGGAGATCGCCGCGCCGTACTTGGTGCGACCGTAGGCCCTGGTGTTGGCGACGTCGTTGGCGTAGACCGCCGGATCCTGCAGCACCTGCTCATAGCGGCCCATGTGCGCCTGATTGACGAACAGCAGGATGCTGGAGGCGCCCCACAACTGGCGCACGTAATAGCGCGCCTCGTACTCGGCCATCAGGCCGTGCGCCTTGATGACGTTCCAGTCCATCTCGCTGCCGTTGGCGGTCTTCGGTTCCAGGGCGATGCCGGCGCGAACCGACCACCAATCGATGGCCAGATCGGCCAGCACGCCCCAGGTGTATCCGCGCGTGTCGGCGGGATAGTCCCAGGCCCCGGAGGCGAACATCGCCCAGTTGAAAAACCGCTCCGTCGGATCGTGGGCGTAACGGTTGCCGTCGAAGACGTCGGCCACCGACAGCCGTCCGACGGAGATGGCCAGCACGTCGCGATCGCGCGTCCCGGCCAGTTCGTTGGGCCCCGCTTCGTTGGTGACGCGCCCCCCGCCCAGATCAAAGGTCTGGCTGATGGCCAGACGGGCCACGTAGATCGCCGGCGCGGGATCGCCGACGCGATAGACGATGCCGCTCGGAAAAGCCGCGACACCCAGCGTGCGGCTGAGGCCCTTGCCGCCGCTCATCTCGGGATTGAACAGCAGCTCGGCGCCGTGCCACAGCCGCAGGTCGGCGTACAACGTGGTGACGAAGGCGGTGGCGGACTCGGCCTCGGGGCGCAGGCTGTTGCCCATCGGTGGCAGCGGCGACGAGTACTTGGCGTAGAACGACGGGTGATACTGGGTGGCCGCCGTCAATTGAAAATGAAAGCTGATCCGCTCTTCTTCGCCGCGGGCGGGATCAACGGGACGGGTCGGCTTGTCCTCTGACGGCTCGTCGCGCGGGCTGTGGCCGTGACTGATCCCGCCGGCCAACGTGATGGCGCCTGCCACGACGATGCCCAGCACAGGGCGGCGCAACAGAGCGATCATCCGGCGCGATCTATAGCGGAAAGGCGTTCCGATCCGGTAGGCAAAAGCGCGCTCAGGTTTTCGCCCGGGCAAACAGCGACGCCAGCGACGACCGCGTACCCCAGCCCAGGCGACGGGCCACCAGATAGACGACGATGGCGACGTTGATCACCAGCGCGCCCACCTTGCCGGCGCCGGTTTTTTTTACCAGCTCGTAGATCTCGATCGGAATGAAGGACGTCGTCACCACCACGGTCAACCATTCGGCCCAGCGCTTGCGCATCACCAGGCCGACGCCCTCCACCAGGAACACGGCTCCGTAGCCGATCATGGCCAGGGCGAACTGTTTGATCGATCCGTCGTCAAGCTGATCGAACTTGTCGGCCAACGTTTGCGCCGTCTGGTATCCGGGCATGGTGCCCAGCGCGGCCAGAACCTTCTGAATCGCGTTGGCGATATGGACCGGGCTGGCGATCAACAAGGCGGCGCCGGCGCCAAACAGGAAGGTGGCCTTCACCAACCTGAATACGCCGATGACGACGATCATCGCCGGGCTGTCTTTTTTCATCCGATTCCGACCCACATTGTAAGACCGGCGCCCGCCGCGGCAAGCGGCGCTCAAGGTGGCCGGCGCATCAGCCGTTCTCTCGCTTCGGTGTGCGCCCTCGGGCGTCCGCGCGAATCCGATGAACCTTCAAGCGAAGCTGGTCCGCAGCATGGTCGCCACGCTGGCGCTGATCGCGTCCGCGGTGCTGATCGCCGTCACCTCGCTGCACATCTGGTCGGCGCGCACCACCCACGCCCTGGTCGAGGCGAAGATCGAGGAGAGCATCGTCCGCAAAGGGTACGGGCTGGCCAGCAACGAGGCGCAGGCGCTGCGCGAGCTGGTCGCTGACAACGCGTTTGGCGACGTGCGGCGCCTGGTCAAAAGCACGCTTCACGATGATCCGGACCTGGTCTACGGATTGTTCCTGGCCGCCGACCTGCGACCGTGGGTCTATGTGTCGCCCGACAGTGTCGACGGCGCGTCGCCCGAGAGGTGGCGGAACCTGAACATCGGCAGCCTGCTGCTGAACCCGCTGACGCCGGAGAGCCAGCGACGCCGCCTGTTCGATCAAGAGGTCTTTGAATTCGCCGCGCCGGTGACCGATGAAAGCAACACGGTCGTCGGCACCATCATTTATGGCGTCTCCGGGATCCCGCTGGCCCTGGCCCTGGAACGGGCCCGCTCGGCATCGCGTGAACTTCTCGCGGTCACCATCCTGCTGATCGTCTTTCTGATCGTCGCGGCCATGGCCGTCGGCGTGCTGCTGGTCAGAAAGGCGGCGGCCCGCATCAGCCAACCGCTGTCCGAGCTGACCCAGGCCGCCACGGCCATCGCCGCGGGCCAACGCAACGTTCGCGTTTCAATCAAGAGCCACGACGAGCTGGAGACGCTGGGGCACGCGTTCAACCAGATGGTCAGCGAGCTGGCTGAATCGTATCTGCGGCTTGAATCCTTGAATCGCACGCTGGAAGAAAGGGTGGCGGATCGAACGGCCGCCCTGGGTGCCCGCAACCGGGACCTGCGCCTGGTGCTGGACACGGTCAATGAAGGTCTGCTGACCATCTCGCCGGACGGCCTGTTGTCCGAAGAGCGTTCCGCGAAGATCGATCAGTGGTTCGGCCCCTATGCCGGCCCCACGCGCTTTGTCGACTACCTGGCCCGGATCGATCCCGTCTTTGCCGATTCCTTCGCGCTGTCCCATGAAGCGCTGGTCGAGGACTATCTTCCCATGTCCCTGGTGCTGGCGCAGATGCCGGCGCGTCTGCAGGCGGGCGGACGCCAGTTCGAGTTCGCCTATCTGCCCATCGACGCCGGCACCATCAAGCAGGGATTGCTGGTGGTGATCAACGACGTCACCGATCGAGCGGCGCTGATGCAGCAGGAGGCCGAACAGAAAGAGGTGCTGGCCGCGCTGCAAGCCATCACCCAGGACCGCAACGGCTTTCTGTCGCTGTTCGACGATGCCACCAGCCTGATCCAGCGGCTGGCCTATGAGACCAACGATCTGGAGACCACCAGGGGCCTGGTCCACACGCTGAAAGGAAACGCCGGCGGCGCCGGGTTCAACCTGGTGGCAGAGCTCTGCCACAAGATGGAAGACGAGCTGGCCGGGGCGCCGGCCACCCCGGGTGCGCGACCGGCGGCGCGATCGTTCGCCGCGCTTCGCGATCGGTGGGAGACCCTGAACCACACGGTCAGCAAGCTGGTGGGCCAGCGCGGGCGGCAGGTGATCGAAATCGCCGTCGAGGATCTCAATCGCCTGCGCGATGAGCTGGACCAGGGCATGCCGCCGCGGATGATCCGCGAGCAGCTGGCGCGCTGGCAGCTGGAGCCGACCGAACGAGCGCTGTTTCGCCTGGGCGATCGCGGGCGGACGCTGGCGGCGGTGCTGGGCAAAGGCGACGTGGCGGTGGCGGTCGACGGCGGCGGCCTGCGCCTGGATCCCAAACGCTGGGCCAGGCTGTGGTCAGAGCTGACGCACGTCGTGCGCAACAGCGTCGACCACGGCTTTCTCCCCGTCGCCCAGCGCATCGCCGCCGGCCGCCCCGCGCCCCAGCTGCACCTCCGCACTTATCTGGACGAACAGGGCCAGGGCAACGCTCTCACCGTCGAGATCGCCGACAACGGCGTGGGAATCGACTGGGAACGGGTGAAGCGCGCCGCCGAAAAGCGCGGGCTGCCGGCCGTCACCGAGGCCGATCTGACGGCGGCCCTGCTGGTCCCCGGCTTCACCACCCGCGACGAACTCTCGTCCACCTCGGGCCGCGGCGCAGGAATGGCCGCGGTCTATCAGCTGGTCCGCGAGTGGAACGGCCGCGTCTCCGTGGTCAGCCGCCCGGGGACGGGAACGATCTGGCGCCTCACCTTCTTCGGCTCGATGCTGGGTCCCGGCGAGGGCGCCGATACGTCGACCAGCGGCGGCGGTGGCCTGCGCCTGCTGGCCGTGCCGACGAATTCCTAGGTGCACTAGGTGCGCTGGGCGCCCTAATTACAGTTCGCCTGGCAGGCGTCTTCCAGGGCGGCGGCTGCGGCTGCGGCGTCGTTGTCGTCGCGGAACTGACCGACGATCTCGTAATACCTTTGTTTGAAGGCCGGCGACGCCGCCAACCCGTGGGCCAGGCTGGGGACCAGCCTCTTGCTGGCGAAATCGTTGATGGCCGACTGATGATAGGCGTCGTACCTGGTGAGGTCGGCGTCCAGGCGCGCCGAGATCGAGCCCTTCAGCGGATTGAACGCATCCTGCGCCTCCTTGGATCCCACCACCTCTAACCAGCGGCGCGCGTTCTTTTCATGGGGCGCGCCCTTGGGCAGCGGAAAGGAATCACTCAGGAACAGAAAATAGTCGGCGGTCCCGGGCGCCGGCGCCCAGCCAAAATCCACGCCGGGCTTGAAACCCAGCGCCGTCAGGTCGCCCTCCGCCCAGTCGCCCATCAGGGCCATCGCCGCCGGCTTGGTGCCGGTGGTCATCGCCGTCAGATCGTACCCGGCGCTGTCAGGCCAGGGCTTGGCATAGGTCATCAGCCGTTTCAATTTCGTGAAGGCCTCGACGACCTCCGGCGAATTCCAGGGATGGCTGTGATCGAACAGCCCCAGCCACCCGCCCTCACCCAGCTCGGCCAGCAGGATGCTCTCGAACATGTGATACGTCGTCCAGCTGATGCGATTGCTGGGATCCTTGCTGTCGAGGGCCGGGTTGTAAACGAAGACCTCTTCGCCGGCGGCCTTCAACTGCTCGGCGACGTCAAAGAACTCGTCCCAGGTGGCGGGCGGCTGGCGGTTGATCTTCGCCATCGAATCAACGCGGTACCAAAGGACGTTGCTGCGATGAACGTTGACCGGCGTCGTGTAATACGAGCCGTTGAACCGGGAATAATCGAGCACCGCCGTGGGAAACACGCTGGGCCAGTTGTTGGCCTGATAGAGATCGTCGATGGGCTGCAGATATTCCAGATCGGCCTTGGTCTCGGCGCCGATGTGCACCTGATAGCTGTCGGGCGGTTTGCCGATCTTCAGCCCCTGGTCATAAAGACGCGCGTGCAGATCGGTGGCCGGTCCGCCGGTGACGACGGCGTTCTCGATGGTCACGTCCGGATACTTGGCGGTATAGACCGCCACCAGCTGGTTCAGCGCCGCCAGCTCGCCCGGGCTGGTCCACCAGTTGAAGAAGACCAGCTTGTTCTCCTCTTCGGTCTGGGCGCTCTGACAGCTGGCCAATCCCAACCCGGCGCAGAGCAGAACCGTCCACCCAACCGAATGACACCGGCGTGTGGGAGCTCTCGCTTTCATGCCTCAGTGGGCCGGCTATCGGCCCCTGTCGCCGCCTTCTTTAATCAAGTGGGTGGTTGGACCCGCTGCGCTAAAGAGGGGGCGCCGTTGCGCCGAGAGATGGGTTGTGTGGGGTCCGAACGTACGCGCTCTCATACGCGGCGCGGTCGCCACCGCGGTTGTCCTGTTGCCCGGAGCGCTGGCCGCCCAGACCAAACCGGCGCTCGACGGTCAGACAATCGACAGTCAGACCATCGACGGTCAGACCCTGGACAGTCAGACGATCGACGGGATCACCGATCTGTCGCTGGTTGATCTGCTGAACATCCAGGTGACGTCGGCGACCCGCACGCAGGTTCGTCTGTCCGATGCGCCGGCGCGGATCACCGTCATCACGCGCGAGCAGATACGGCGCCACGGCTATCGCTATCTGCGGGACGTCTTTGCTGATCTGCCCGGTTATCAGGTCGGTTACTGGAGCACCGCCGAGTGGGGGACGACGCTGATGGTGCGCGGGCT
This sequence comes from Myxococcales bacterium, assembly GCA_034666225.1. GTDB lineage: Bacteria > Myxococcota_A > Polyangia > Fen-1088 > Fen-1088 > DATKEU01. The sequence continues at coordinate 5,285 of JAXDMH010000519.1, read as the reverse complement.
GGCCGGCAATCACCGCCTGGTCTTCCTGCTGGACGGCAAACGCCTCAACCCGCCGGGCGGCGAAGAGGTCCCCCTGTTCGCCAACTATCCTCTGACCTTCGTCGAGCACATCGAGGTGATGTACGGCCCGGGATCGGCGCTGTACGGCAACGACGCGTTCAACGGCATCGTCAACATCGTCACCACGCCTCTCTATCCGCACGACGGCGTGCTGGCCAACGCCAGCGGCGGCACTCACGGAGCGACCGACGTCTCCGCCATCGCCCGCCACACCTTCGGTCCCCTGGAGGTGCGCCTGGGCTTGCACTACACGCGCACTGGCCAGCCGAACGTTTACGACCTGTACCCGGGCGATTACAGTTATCGCGTTCCCGGCAGCGCGCAGCCGGCACGTCTGGACGCCATCAGCTCGCCCACCCACGATCTGGGGAACTTCGACGCGCACGAGTCGGGCTATGACGGCATTCTCTTCGTCGGCACCAAGCAGACGCACGTCACCTTCCAGCTGCGCGGCTATGACCAGTCGAGCTCGTGGGATCAGAACGCCTCCGGGGCGCCGTTCGTCAATCAGGCGCGCTTTGCCGATCAGCAGTACCTGGCGTCGTTCTCGCACGCCGTCGAGGCGGGGCGCTGGCGCTCCACCAGCAGCGCCGACTATGCGCACTATGCCGTGCTGCCCGCGACGCGCTTCGTTTCGCCGCTGAACCTGGGCGCCCGCACCTTCAGCGAAACCGCGCGCGCCGGCTCGTCGTCGGCCATTCGCCTGGAAGAGCAGGTCGATTGCACGTTCGTGCCCGACAAGCTGTCGCTGACGCTGGGGCTGGCCGGCCAAGACGTGCGCGTCACGCCCATCTCGCAGGTCGACGTCGACGACATCAGCTACCGCCGTTACACCGGCCCTGGCGATACCGCCACCGTCGACGACAACGGTTTTGTTCGCGACACCAACCCGGTGCTGTTCACGGCGCCAGCGACGCTGTCCAACTCGAACAGCATGCGGTTCCAGACGGTGGCTGGATTCGGGCAGCTGCGGTGGAACCCGTCAAAGTACTTTCACCTCACCACCGGCGTGCGGCTGGACTATTCGACGCGCTTCGGGCTGTCCACCAATCCGCGCGTGGCGCTGGTCAGCGCGCCTTTTGAAACGACGTCGCTGAAGCTGCTTTACGGACAGGCCTATCTGGAACCGACGCCGTACCAGGTCTACGGCGTGCTGACCAGCCGCGATTCGTTGCTGTTTCCCAATGCCAGCCTGAAACCAGAAAAGCTGCAGTCCCTGGAGCTGGTCTGGGAGCAACGCCTGGGACGACACCTGCGCTTCCAGACGGGAACGTTCGTCAATCGCGTGGTCGACTTTATCAACGACACCGCCTGGACGAGGCAGTACGTCTATGTGCAGGTGGGCGCCGACCAGCTGCAACGCCGGCGCGAGCTGCAATCGTCGAACGCTGGCGATGCCCTGTATTACGGCGGCGAGACCAGCGCCCATCTGACCGCCGGCCGCGTGCAGTCATCGCTGAGTCTGTCGTGGCTGGACGGCGTGGCCCACACTGTCAATCTGCGCGGTGATCTCAGCGAGGGGCCGCCCCCGAATGTCTCCACGTTGATGTTGAAAGGCGGCGTCAACGTCGAGCTGCCCCTGGGCATCATCGCCGACCTGCGCGGCCGCTTTCAGACCGCGCCCGACATCCGCTTCGTGCCCGCCGATTACCCGCTGGCCGCCAGCCCGGCGCCTTCGTTCGTGCTGGACGCGGCGTTGCGCTACCCGCTGGACGAGGTGTGGGCGCCCCGACCGTTGCGCGGCATCGACCTATACATCGACGGTCGAAATCTGACCGACCAACGTTACAAGCAACCCAGCGGCCGCCCCGCCGTCAATCCCACCGGCACCCCGCAGCCGCCCCTGCAAATCATGGCCGGCGTCGAGCTGACGATCTGACGACCTGACGACCTGACGCCGTCAGAACGTCCCTTGATACATCAGGTTCGCGCGCTGATACGCCGCCAGATCGTCGATGGTGCCTGTCGGTTGCGTGAAGATGATCGCCTCGCCGACCGCGGCGCCTGCCGCGCCATTGATGATCCCCGACGTCCAGTGGTGATAGCCGAGGCCCAGGAACAGCATCACGCCGGTGTTGAAGGCGATGTTGCCGGCGTGAATCCACCAGCCCTGCTGCCAGCGTTGGTTGGCGGCGTCGGCGGCCAATGTCCGTTCGGCGTCGGCCAGCAGCGCGCACACGCGAGCGTCGTCATCCAGGGGCCCGGCCGCCAGGGCTGCATGCAACCGGGGCCCATCGTGAACGACCGACAACGGAGACAACAGGAACGGCACCACGCCGATGGCCGCGCTGACGGCGCCGGCGTACCAGTCGATGCGATCCCCCGGGCTGACAAAGGGAACCGCGGCCAGGCTGCCCACGCCCGCCGCGCCGATGCCAAGGCCCCACCCCCACGTCCAGACGCGCCCTTGCCCTGCCACCCGCGACAACCGCTGATCGATCCATTCCAGACGGGCCCGTCCGTCCACGGCCTGCAAGCGGGCGTCCGCGCCGACGGGTACCAGGCAAGTGCCAGCGCGGGCGAAGCCCGTCCACCCGACGACGACGAACAGCGCCGCGACGCCTGTCGAACCTAAACGCAGGCGCACGCCATCCCGGACACCACGCCGGCGCCCGCCTTACTCGCCGGCCTTGCTCTTGACCGTGTTGCCCGCCAGCGTCGTCGCCAGATCCCAGACAGAGCTGGGCACCTTGTGGCAGTCGGCGATCACGTCGTCGAAGGCGCCCACGATCCAATCTTCGTCGGCCTGAGACAGACACAGCGGCGGCAGCAACTTGATCACGTACATGTCGTGGCCGGCCACCTGCGACAGGATGCGGTGCCGGGAAAAAAGCGGGATGGTCACCATCTGGCAGAACAGTCCCTTGGTCGCCTTCTCCAGCAGCGCCCACGCTGCGCGGAGCGCGAACGAGCGTGGGGGCCCGAACTCCAGGGCCACCATCAACCCGCGCCCGCGCACCTCTTTCAACAGTTCGTATTTTCCCACCAACCCGCCCAGCCGCCGCAGCAAACTGTCACCGCGGCGAGCGGCGTTTTCGATCAGCCCCTCGCCCTCCAGCACCGCCAGCGTGGCCAGCCCGGCGGCCATGGCCAGGTTGTTCTTCCCGAACGTCGACCCGTGCACCACCGCCCGATCCATGCGGTTGAACGTGCGATCAAAGATCCACTTCTTGCCCGCCACCGCGCCCACCGGAACGAATCCCCCCGACAGCGCCTTGGCCAGCAGCACCAGATCGGGGTCCACGTCCTCGTGCTCGATGGCCAGAAACTTTCCGGTGCGGCCCAGGCCGGTCTGAATCTCGTCGGCCACGAACAGCGCGCCGTATTTCCGACACAGGCGCGCCGCCTCCGTCAGGTAACCGGGGCTGGGCAAGTTGACGCCTTTGCCTTGGATCGGCTCGACGAAGAAGGCCGCCACGTCGCCGCCGGCCAGCGCCGCCTCCAGCGCGCCCAGATCATTGAAAGGAACGCGCACCGCATCGGCCAGCAACGGCCCAAAGCCGTCGCGAAAACCGGCGTCGCCGTTCAGCGACAGCGCGCCCATGGTCAGGCCGTGAAACGCGTGGTCACAGAAGATCAGCTTTGAACGGCGGGTGGCGCCTCGGGCCAGCTTGATGGCCGCCTCGACCGCCTCCGTCCCCGAATTGCAGAAAAAGATCTTCTCCTGCCCGGGCACATGCGACAGCAGGCGCTCGGCCAGCAGGCCCGACAGCAGCGAGACGTCCATCTGCACAAGATTGGGCAGGTCGGCCTGCAGCACGTCGACGATGGCCTTCTTCACCGTGGGATGATTGCGGCCGAGAGCGAACACCCCGAAGCCGGACAGCAGGTCCAGGTAACGCGTCCCCGCCTTGTCGAACAGGTAGGGACCTTCGGCGCGCGTGTAATGACGATCGAAGCCGATGGTCTTCAGCACGCGCACCATCTGGGCGTTCAGATACTTGTCGTGCAGCGAAAAACTTTCGCCTGCGCGCTCGGCCAGCTCTTTGCCGATGTCGAACGTCAAGGTCATCAGGGCAAATCCGGAAACAGGACGCCGCCGGTCTCCACGGCGTTCATCACCTGCGCGGCCATCGTCGTCACCTGCAGGCGCGTCAGCTTGGCGCCCAGTCCCTGATCGCGCAGCACGCGCAGCGTCCCGATGGCCAGCCGCGAGTTGAGCGCGTTGAACGCCACCAGACCGGGCGCGCCACCCGCCGCGCGCAGCAGGTCCGTGTACTCCGCCGCCCGCCGCAGATCCGCGCGCGCCAGCATGAACACCTCGGCCAGCGACGCCTGCTGCGGCAGATAGACGCGCCCCTCGCTGGCATCCGGGCGCGCATCCTTGAGGATGTTCACCAGCTGCAGGCCTTCACCGAAGGCCACCGCCCGTTCGCGCAAACCAACCGCCGCGTTCAACAGCGCGGGACTTTGCAGCAGGAACAGCTCGGTCAGCATCTCGCCGACGATGCCGGCCACCGTATAGCAATAGTCGCGCAGCTCCTGCAGCGTCTGCAGCTGCAGCATTCCCTGGTCGCCGGCCCGCGCCACCACGTCGGCCATCCCGCGGGCGCTGCGTCCCACGTGCAGCCGCAGCTGCTCACGCGCCGCCGGACGCAGCTCCCGGAACCACTCCAGCACGCGCGGCGTCGCGGCCAGAAGCTCCAGATAGCCGGGATGTTCCAGGGGCGGATCGCGCAGCCACTGCGCCGTCAACTCTTGCGCGCCGTGCAGATCGCCGTCGTCGATGAGACGCACGAACTGTCCCAGCGCGTCCGCGCGCCGGGCGCCGTTCCACAGCGTGGCGTCTTCGAAGGTGTCGATGATCCGGAACAGCAGATAGGCGACCGCCACCTCCGTGCGCAGCGGATCGGGCAACAGCGGGATGGTCAGGGCGAAAGTGCGGCTGGTCTTCTGCAGCAGCGGCTCCAGCCCCGACCGCAGACTCTGGGGCTCGCTGCCCGTCAACAACGACACGCCCGATTCCATCACGCGTCTTCTTTCGCCTGCGTCGCCTGCGTCGCCTGCGTCGTCGACGGCATCGCCGCCGCCACACCTGCCCCACCGTCGACGACGGCCATCGCGCCGACGGTGATGGCCACGGCGCGCGACAGCGTCTCGGCGCAGGCCCGCACGCGTTGCCGCAACACCAGCAGCGGAAACAGCGCGCCCGGATTTCTCAGCAGGCGCGCCACCACGCGCCCGCGTTGAACCGCGCCGCCGTCATCGCGGCTGCGATTCAAAAG
>JAXDMH010000518.1:0-4165 GCA_034666225.1 Myxococcales bacterium | reverse complement strand
CGGGAACGATCCCCGTGAACAGATCGACCGCGGCCACCGGCGACCCGGCCGTGCTGATCTGCGCGGCCCAACCGGGGATGGCGGCGTTCAGCTCGCTGATTCCCGTCGGGGGAACCTGGGGCGTGTGCTGCGCGACAAAGAAGATCACCTGCGGGTTCACGGCACGGGCCTGCTCCACTGCCAGGGAATAGGCGCTCAAGATCTTGGGGATGGGCACGCCGTTCCGGGCGTCCGCGCCGCCCACGTGCACCAGGACGATCTGCGGCGGGTTGGCCTTGAACCGCACGGCAAAGTCGTTGGCGGTGAAACCAGTGATGATGGTCCCCGACTCCGCTTCCACGTCCTTGTCGTAACCGGGCACGCCGCAATCCGGTCCGGTCTTGGTCCGACCGACGAAGTCGAAATTGGTGACGCCCGCCGCGCGCAGCTTCTGCCACAGGAATGCCCGCCAGCAGGTGTCGGTCTCGTTCGACGAGCCGAGGACCAGAATCTTGACCAGGCCCATCAGCGGGCGATCGCCCGGGCCGTCGGCGCCGGTGTTGTCGGCGTCTTTACCGCTGCCGGTTTCAGGCTGCGTCGGCGCCGCCTCGTCGTCGCCGCCCAGCGCGTCCATTGTGGCGGGCGACGCATCGTCGTTGGCCCCCGGATTGTCAGGTGCATTGGTCTCGGCGGTCGTCGATGGCCCGTCGCCGCCCCCGTCAACTGGCGGCGAGGCCGCGCTGGGCGCCTGGGAACAGGCACTGGCCAGCGTGCCCGCCAGAACAGCAACCATGGCGGCCGCGGACAGAGCTGTCGCTGGCCCGCGACTGTCGAAACGTCTGCTGTACGGTCGCCTCATGGAAACACCCAGGGCAAAGAAATACTCTAGGCTCAATGACTGAGAAGCGAAAGCGCGGGAAAAAGCGGAGAGCAGGGCTGCCCGAGGGCGGAATGTTCGCCGAGATGCTGGCCGTGGTGCGAAAGATTCCGTCGGGTCGCGTCGCCACTTATGGTCAGGTGGCGCGCGCGGCGGGGTTCCCAGGGGCGGCGCGACAGGTGGTCTGGGCGCTGCACTCGGCGACCGCGCTGGCGCTGCCCTGGCATCGCGTGGTCGGCAGCGGCGGTCGCGTTCTGCTGCCTGGTGACGCCGGCGTCGAGCAGCGACGCCGCCTCCGCGGCGAACGCGTCAGGTTCACCGACGACAAGGTGCCGATGGAGCGTTACCAGGTGCCCTGGGAATCCACCTAGCGCGGCGCGCGCCCTGGCCCGGTTGCCGGAAATCGTCCCTCGGGTGTTCTAACGGTATCTTCCCGCGTCTACACGGGCTATCGCCCGAAAGCACACGGGCTATTGCCCGAAAGGACCCATCCGATGACGACCCTATCCTTGCGACGCTTCCTCAAGATTTCATCCAACGTTGTCCTGGCTTCATGGCTGGCCGGGCTGACAGCGATATCGTGCGCGCCGGGCGTCGACGGCACCGGCGCCGCGCCGGACAGTGAGCGTATCCAGGTCGCCCTGACCGCCATTCCCGCCGCCACCCAGTGCGTCCGCTTCACGACGCTGGCCGGAGGCCGCACCTTCGAGCAGACCTTCAACGTCGTCGGCGCGCCCAGCCTGACGGCGATGGTGCAGGGCCTTCCCGCCGGACAGGCGTTGACGGTCTCGGCAGACGCCTTTGCCGTCGCCTGCACGGCGATCACCGCGACCACGCAGGCGACCTGGATCAGCACACCGGTCAGCGTCACCCTCACGCCGGGTGTCATCCCGACGCTGTCGTTTGTCCTGCGCCCGGCGACCGGTCTCAGCGGCACGGTCGATTTTCTTTTTCTGGCAGCGACGCCGGCGTCCAAGGCCTTCCCGTCGGTGACGCTGGGTCAAAACAGCCTGGCCACCTTCACCGTGCAGAACGTGGCCACCTCCGCCACCGGCGCGCTGGTCGCGTCCATCGTCGGCACGGGCGCCAGTCAGTTCGCCATCGGCACCAACGGTTGCACGGCGGCGCTGACCGCGGCCCAGACCTGCACGATCCAGGTGCGCTTTGCCCCCACCACCGCGGGCGCCAAGGCCGCGGCGCTGCAGGTGGTCGGCACACCGGGCGGAACGCTGGCCGTCAGCCTGACCGGCACGGGGGTCTTGCCCGCGCTGCTGTCGATCGCGCCAGGCTCGCAGGATTTCGGCGCGGTTGGGGTCGGCCGCAGCAGCCCACCGGTGGCCTTCACGGTCACCAACGCGGGCGGCGCCACCAACGGCGCGGTGGTCGTGGCCTCGTCGGATCCAGCGTTCGTGGTGTCGGGTTCAACCTGCGGCGTGCTGATGCCGGGCCAAGGCTGCACGTTCAACCTCCAGTTCTCGCCCACCATCGTGCAGAGCCGATCGGCGACGCTGACGGCGTCGGCAACGGGCGTGATGGCGACGGCGGCAGTCACTGGCAACGGCGTTGCGGCGCCGGCGCTGGCCCTGGCGCCCAACCCGGTGGCCTTCGGCACCGTGTTCGTCGGACAGCCGAAATCGATGCCCATGAGCGTCCGGAACGTGGGTGGTCTTCCGCTGGGTCCTTTCTCTGTTTTCCTGGGGGGAGCGAACACCGCCGATTTCTCCATCGACGCCAGAGATTGTCAGTCGAGGCCGTCCGGTCTGCTGCCACAGGATATGTGCCTCATCTTCGTGCAAGCGAATCCGGTGTCGGGGTCGCCCGCCGGATCGGGCGGCGGGCCGGTGTCGAACGCGACCATCCTGGTGATGGGCGGCGGCGCCAATCCCGTCAGCGCCATGGGAACCATCACGGCGACGCCGTCATTTCCGCTGACGCCCAACGTGACCTCCTTCGATTTCGGTTCGGCCAAGGTGGGCACCGCCGGTCTGGGCACCGTCTTCACGTACACCAACGTCGGTGGCATCGCGGTGGGGCCAGTCGTCTTCACCAGCGCGAACCAGGCGGCCTATACCGCCGGTCCCAGCTCGTGCGGCAACTTCCAGGTCGCGCCGGGCGGCATGTGTCAGGTGATGGTGCGATTCAACGCGCCGGCCACACCCGGGCCCGTCCCGGGTGGATTGGCGGTCAGCGGCGTCGCTGGCGGCGCGCCGGGCATCAACTTTCACGGCCTGGCCACGCCGTAGCGCGGTGACGCCGGCCGACCGCTGGACTAGCGCGCGTCGGCCGGCGCGCCTGTGGGCTCCAGCAGTTCGATCCGATTGCCGAACGGATCGTAAACGAAGACCCGATCAAACCCGGCCAGCGCGACGTCAGTGGACATCTGGGCGCCCGCCTCCCGGAGGCGGGCCACCAGCGCAGGCAGGTCGCGCACCACCAGCGCCGGGTGCGCCTTGCGCGCCGGGTGAAAATTTGGATCGACGCCGACGTGAATCTTGACGTGTTCGTTCTCGAACCAGGCACCTCCGCGCTGGGCCATCTCCGGCGGCCGCGGCTTCTCGGGGAGGCCCAGCAGCGCGCCGTAAAACGCCCGGGCCTCGCTCTCGCGCCCGGCGGGCATGGCCAGCTGAACATGGTCGATCGCGACGATGGTCATGCCCCAGTCTATTCGATGGGCGCGCGTCAGGGCATCGACATGCCACAGCCGGGCGGGTTCTTGCCGGGGCCGGGGCCGCCACCGCCGGGGCCGTCGCACATCGTCTTGCAGATCGCGGCGCGGCGATCGACGCACATGCCGTTGCCGTCGCAGGTGTCCGCCGGAACCTTCTTGTCATTGCTGTCCATGCAGGTGGCCATCGAACAGGCCGTGCCGCTGGGGTAAAGCGCGCAGGCTCCATTGCCATCGCAGAGACCGTTGGCCTGGCACTGAGTCGGGTGCAGATCCATGCAGCTGCCGTGCATGTCGTGCATGCCGGCCGGGATGTTCCTGCACAAACCTAGTGATCCGGGCAGGCGGCACGACTGGCACGTGCCCGCGCAGTCCGACTGGCAGCAAACATCGTCTGCGCAGTGACCGCTCTGGCATTCCGAATTCTGCTTGCAACCCATGCCCAGTGAGTGTTGACCAGGACCGGGATTGCCCGGCGCGCCGCCACTCCCGCTTGCGCCACCACTGCCGCTCGCGCCGCCATTCCCGCTTGCGCCGCCACTCCCGCTTGCGCCGCCACTCCCGCTTACGCCGCCACTGCCCCTTGCGCCACCACTGCCGCTCGCGCCACCACTGCCGACGGCGCCGCCACTCCCGCCGGCCGG
>JAXDMH010000517.1:0-4867 GCA_034666225.1 Myxococcales bacterium | reverse complement strand
CGCCGGTGACCGCCACCTCGGAGCCGAGCAGCGGCGGCATCAGGATCTTCTCCAGCAGGGCCGCTTCCCAGCCGTTTTCGTTGTAGCTGTTGATCAGCGTCTGCAGCTTGATCCGCTGCGTCTTGATCGCGGTCTGAAAAGCGCGCGGGTCCGGCGCGCCCTGCTCGCCGACGGCGCCGTTCAGCTCGGCCAGGATCTGGCCATAGGTCTCCAGGCCCGTCGGCTTGGTCAGGCCGAAGTTCAAGAAGGCGGCGAACTCGCGCCCGACGTCCTCGGGCGTGGTCGGCTCCTCGGCGCGCGGCTTGTTGGCGCCGCCCTTGCCCCCACCGGCCGCCGCGTCGTCGGCCGCCGCGTCACCGCCGCCAGGCAGCTTTTTCTTGGCGTCGTTCAGGCGCTGTCCGATCGTCCCCTTGGCCTTGCCCACCAGCGCACCCAGCGGCGACTCGTCCTTGAAGATCAAATTCTTGCTGGCATTACGCCAGATGGCATCCAGCGGCTTGTCCATCATGAACGCCTTCAGCAGGCGCCGGACGTCGTCGATGTTGGTCGGCTCCTTGATGGACAGCGACAGCAAAAACGCCTTCCACGAATCGACGTAGCGACGAAAGTACGCCGCCTGCAGGGCGGCGGCGTCGATCGCCTCGCGCTTTCGCGCCGCGCCCAGCACCCAGGCGTTTTCGTCGTGCTCGCGATCCGCGGTGAGGCGTTCGATGCGCGCCCTGGTCAGCTGCCAGCCGGCCGGCGTGAAGGCGCCCGGCACCGTCGGTCCACCCTGGCGCGCGTCGCCGCCCTGGAACACCGTCACCGCGCCGCCCACGATGTCGATGAGGCGGATGTCGCGCGGCATGTTGGGGTCGCGCAACAGATCGGCCAGCGGGTCGCCTTCGTTGGCGCCCAGCAGGGCCGCGCGCGTGCGTGACACCACCGCCGGCTTGCGCTCGATGAGGTCGCTGCTGACCTCGGTGCGGGCGGCGTAGAAACGGAACGCCCCTTCCAGAGCGTGACGGGCGCGCGTGGTGGCGGTGGTGCCGGTGATGGCCGCCCAGCGGTCGCTTGCGGTGTCGACCAGCGTGCCGATCCACTTGTCCTTCCACCCGTCGCTCTCGGGCGCCGGCTCGTCGGGGGCCTTTGGTTGCGTGAGCAGCAGGTGCAACAGGAGTCCGGACATCGCGCCCGAACCGTCGAACTCACCCCGGCCCCGGGCAAAGGCCTGCAGCTGCTCGTCGTCCGCGTCCAGCACCGGGCGAATCACCAGCTTCTCGACGGCCAGGTGCAGCGGCTCCATCAGCCGCTCCCCCGGGTAAAGGCCGACGAACTGCAGACCGACCTCGGGTCCGTTCACCGCGAACTTGGCCAGCCGGCCCGCCATCGGTTCGGCCGATTCCAGCGGCGTGGGGGCCAGCGGCCCGCGCGCCGGTCTATCGTCGCGCGCGCGGACCAGCTTTTCGACGAAGCCGCGCGTGTCGGCGATGAACTGTTTGTTGGCCAGGTAAGACGAGATCGGCAGCACCAGCAGCGCCGCCGACACGGTCAGCGCGCCCAGCGCCGTCCCCCAGCGCATCAGACGTTCGCGCTTCAACACGCGCGCGCTGCGCACCGCCACGTCCTTGTCCGGGAAGACCACGCGCTGAAAGACGTCCTTGACGAAATAGCTCTTGGGTTTTGTCGGCGCGGCGGCGGCCAGGCGCGGCCGCACGCCGAACGCCTCGGCCATGCTGGCCATGATGCGATCGACGGGGCGCCCTTCTTGCGTACCGCTGGTGAAGTAAACGCCGCGCATGATGGGGGCGTCCTGGTACACGCTCTGGTCGAACAGGCTGGCCACCAGATCGACCAGCCCCTGGCGCAGCGAATCGAACTGCTGCGGGAAAAGGTAGATCCGCTCGCGCGCGTCGATGCGCCGCTCCTCGCCCATGCGCACCAGGGCCTGCCGCTCCAGGACATCGGTCAGGTCGTCAAAGTGCTGGGCGAACTCCTCCAGGTGGTCGGTCGCCTCGCTGACCAGGGGCAGGCTGAAACCCCAGATCTGCCCGCGTTCCCGATCCTTCAGGTCTCCGAACGCCTCGACGAATCCCGAGATCAGATCGCACTTGGTGACCATCAGGTAGACCGGGACCACCACCTCCAGACGCGTGATCACCTCGTCGATGCGCTCGCGCAGCCGCCCGGCCAGCTCTTGAATCTCGTCGGCCGATTTCTGTAAATCGGTGGCGCTGACCGCCAGCAAGATGCCGTTGATCGGTTTTTTCGGCCGCGTCTTCCGCAGCAGATCCAGAAACGCCAGCCACTCTTCGCGATCGTCGTCGTCGGTGCTCCAGCGCCCGGCGGTGTCCAGCAGGATGGCCTCGTTGGTCATCCACCAGTCGCAGTTGCGCGTGCCGCCCACGCCGCGCACCTTGCCCCCCTTGCCATAGGGCAGCTTCAGGCCCGAGCTGCGGATGGCCGTGGTCTTGCCCGACGCCGACGGTCCGATCATCACGTACCAGGGCAGCAGGCCCAGCGCGTCGCGCCCGGTGCGCCCCAGCTTGCTGCTCTTGAGGGCGCCCACCGCCTTGTTGAACTCCGACTCCATGGCGGCGATCTCCGCCTGGAGATCCGGCCGCATGCCGTCGTTCTGGCGCGACGCTTGATCGCGCAAACCGTTCTCGATGGCCGCGGCCGCCTTGCGCGCCGCCAGCACCTTGAAGACAGCCAGCGCCACCAGCAATAGCACGATGACCCCCGTCGCCACGATGGCCGGCCACAGGGGGAGGATGTCGCGAAAGACCAGGACCACCGCCCAGGCCAGGGCCACGAAGATCGCTGCAAAGATGTACTTCAGCATGGGCCGGCCCTCATCGATTCATCTGGTCGACGCGATCGACCAGACCGGAGACCTCGCGATCAAGCGAGATGCGCAACGAAATGAAAACCGCGATGGCCACCGCGAACACGCCGAGAGCGATCCACAGGATCGGATTGCGCCCGCCCGAACGGACCATCGGCTCGTCGGGCGGCTCCCCCGCGGGCGACAGACGGTCGGGAACGTCGATGAGCCGCTCGATCTCGGGCCGCAGGGAATCGGCGATGCGGATCAGCTCGATCTCGCCGCCGCGCATGCTGTACTTGCCCTGAAACCCGAACAGCAGGCACTGGTAATACACGCGCAGCACGTCGATGCGCCGCTGGTCGCGCCGGACATCCTGCAGCCGCTGGAAGAATCCTTCGCCCGCCAGCGTCTCGTTGAAGAACAGCAGCTGCAGCGGTTGCGACATCCAGTAGCCGCGCATCGGCTCTGGCTTGCCCATCGCCACCTCGTCGATCAGGGCCACGATGGCATAGGCCATGTCGTCGGCGTCTTTTTGCGGCATGCCCTGGTCGCGGGCCTTTTCGCGCATGGCCTCGACATAGCCGCGCAGGCGGTCGTGGATCTGGTCGGGCGAGGCGCTGGGCCCCTCCAGCTCGCGGAACTGGCTCAAGGCATTGAAGCACTCGGAGGTGATCTGGTTCAGCGTGTCCATGGTGCGCTAACGGTCATCCGTTTTTGGCCACCGCCAGCAGCTCCAGCTTGACGTGCTGGGGGCCGAACGGCGGCGGCAGGTAGATGGCGACCAGCCGCTCTTCGACGATCTGGCGCCAGAATTCGTTCTGCAGGGTCAACCCGAAATAGGTAACGCCGGCCTTGACCGGAATTTCCGCGGGCGGTCGGTGCGTGACCGCGATGGGCACGCCCGGCGACGCCGCCGCCCGGATGACCTGGGGCAGCTGCGAGCGCGCCGCGATCTTGCACAGCCCCGGCAGACGCTGGGCCAGCTGGGCCTCGGGGATCTCGGAGCGTACGGCCAGCACGTACTGCGTGGCGGTCAGCAATCGATCGTCGTCCAGCTTGCCCAGGTGAATGCCGTCGACGACGTCCATGGACACGGTCATGAACGCCTCGCGCACCGTCGTGCGCAACAGCCCGGTGACGCGGGCGAACAGCTCTTCGAAGGTGGCGCGCAGATCCGTGTACTGAAACAGCGGCAGCTTGGAAGGATCGACGTCCGAGCCGAACGTGGCCAGCTGGCCGGCGAGCTGGGCCAGCAGCAGGTAAAGCTGGTTCGGGTTGATCTCGCCGTTCGACGCCGCGTAGGTCAGCAGGGGGATGGAGGTGTTGACGGTGGACAGCTGCAGAAAGCGCGTGATGTCGCCGGCGTTGAATTCGATGCTGGCGCCGTCGCGCTGGCGCCGGTCGCCGGCCAGCTGACGCTGTTTGGTGACCAGCAGGGCCAGCACGCGACGCACGCCGCCCATCAGGAACGGCGACGTGTCGATGCGCGGCGTGGGCGGAATGTACGTTTCGTTGACGATCAAGGCGCCGCGCCCGTCGCGCACCACCTCGGCGATCTTGATGGCGTCGAAATCCTCGCGCGACTCGCCGCCGAACAGCACCACGGCGTTGCGGTGCGCGAAGGCCATGCTCAGGTCGGCGGCGTTGCCGGTCACATCGGCGACGCTGCGGCTGACCGCGCGAAAACGAGCGCGCGCCGCCTTGGTCGACGCCGGCGTGCCGGCCGCGCCCGGCAGCTCGGCCGAAACGCTGGGGACGCCTTCCCGCTCCTTGGGGACCGCCAGGAAGACGTCGCACGAGGCCTGCGTGGGCGGAAAATGCGCGCCGATGGGTCGGGCCGGCGGGCATTCCGGATCGCCGCCTTCGAACCCCAGATAAAGCCCGTCGGGCAGAATGCCCACGAACTTCGTGACGCGCAGCTGGTCGGTTCCCAGCGCCCCGGCATCGATCTCGGCGGTCACCACGCCCCACCGGTAAGGCGCCAGCACGGCGATGCGTTCGTCCAGGAGTCGTTCGTGGTACAGGTCCTGCTGCTGCAAATGCTGGGGCGAAACCAGC
>JAXDMH010000516.1:0-2760 GCA_034666225.1 Myxococcales bacterium | reverse complement strand
GTGGCGTCCAGCAGGTGAATCAACACGCGGGTCCGTTCCAGGTGGCGCAAGAACCGGACGCCCAGCCCCGCCCCGTCGTGCGCGCCTTCGATCAACCCGGGGATATCGGCCACCACGAACGAGCGCTCGCCGGACATCCGAACCATTCCCAGGTTGGGCACCAAGGTGGTGAACGGGTAGTCGGCGATCTTGGGCCGCGCCGCCGAGATGCGGGCGATCAGCGACGATTTTCCAACGTTGGGAAAACCAAGCAAGCCAATGTCCGCCAGCAGCTTGAGCTCGAGACGAACCGAGCGCTCCTCGCCCGGCAACCCCGGCTCGGACCGGCGCGGGGCCCGGTCGGTCGGGGTCGCAAAGTGGATGTTCCCCCGCCCTCCCTTGCCGCCCTTGGCCACCACGAAACGCTCGCCGTCGGTCCGCAGGTCGGCGATGAGGTGTCCCGCGGTTTCGTCAAAGACCTGGGTCCCCGGCGGCACCCGCAAGACGAGATCCTCGCCCGCCCGGCCATAGCGATCTTTGTTGGCGCCGGGGACACCCGATGGCGCCAGGTATTCCTTGCGATAGCGAAAATCGAGCAGCGTCGACATCCCGCCGTCGACGACGAGGATGACGCTGCCCCCTTCGCCACCGTCGCCGCCTGAAGGCCCCCCCTTGGGGACATACTTCTCACGGCGAAAAGCCACGGCGCCCTTGCCGCCGTCGCCCGCCTGAACGTGAATGCGGACCTCGTCGACGAACTGCATGGCGGCAGCAGAAGAAAAAAACGACAGCGAGGCGCGAGCGCGGGGCCGCGCTAGTTCGCCGCGGCGGCTGGCAGGATGCTGCAGATGGTCCGGACGCCGGACTTTGCATACTTGACCACGCCGGTCTTCAAGGCGAACAGCGTGAAGTCGCGACCCATCCCGACGTGAACCCCCGGGTGGATGACCGTGCCGACCTGGCGCACCAAGATGTTGCCGGCAAGAACGGTCTCGCCGCCGTAACGTTTGACACCGCGCCGCTGGCCGTTCGAATCGCGGCCGTTGCGTGAGCTTCCCTGACCCTTCTTGTGTGCCATGGCGTTGTTCCTGTTGCTGGCTTTGGCTAGGCGCCGGGGCGAATGGAGGTGATTTTCAGCGCCGTGAACGGCTGGCGGTGCCCGCCCTTGCGGCGATAGCTCTTCCGGCGCTTGTACTTGAAGAGGATGATCTTCTTGGACAGGCCTTGTTCGATGATCTCGGCTTCGACGGTCATGCCGGACACCGTGGGGCGGCCGACCGACACGTTTCCACCGTCATCCGCGAACAGCAGGGGGCCGAAGGAAACCTTCGTCCCGGCTGGACCTTCCAGCTTTTCCACGCGCACGGTTTCACCCTCGCTGACGCGATACTGTTTGCCACCAGACACGATAACGGCGTACATCAGGAAACGGCCTCCAAACGAGCGGCGTACTCTAAAGCCCCCGCCCGGATTGTCAAGCGCGGATCGGCGAGCGGCGCAGCCTCCGTTTCGGCTGGGGGAATCTCCATCTGACTAAGCTAGCCCGAGCGGCGCCCAAGCCGGCAGCATGGCCAGGCAGTCGCCATCGCGCCGGCAGGCGGTCGCAAACCGCACTCGATCAAAGCGGATCGAAGAACCGCGTCCGCAACATCACATAGACGGCGACCATCGCGTCCTTGTAGCCGATCTTCTTGCCTTCCTCGTACGTTCGACCGCGGTAAGAAATCGGCACCTCGTAGACGCGCCAGTGCTTGCTGCGCGCGATCTTCATGGTGATCTCCGGTTCGAAGCCGAAACGGTTGGAGCGCAGCGTGACCGGCTTGATGACCTCTGCCCGGAAGACTTTGTAACAGGTTTCCATGTCCGTCATGTTGAGGTCCGACAACATGTTCGACAGGATGGTGAGAAAGGTATTGCCCACGCTGTGCCAGTAATAGAGCACGCGTTGGGCGCCCGCCCCGCCCTTGAACCGGCTGCCATAGACCACGTCGGCGTCGCCGCTCAGGATCGGCTTTAGCAGGGTCGCGTAGTCCGACGGATCGTATTCGAGGTCAGCGTCCTGGATCAGGATGATGTCGCCCGTCGCCTCGACCAGGCCGGTGCGGATGGCCGCACCTTTGCCCCGGTTGCCTTCGTGGAAAAGCACCCGCGCACCGCACACCACCGCTTCCTGGGCCAGCAGCTCGCGTGTGCCGTCGGACGAGCCGTCGTCGACCACGATGATCTCCCGCTCCAAGCCCGGCAGTGAAACCGTGCGCACGCGCCGCAGGATCTCGGTGATAAATGGGCGCTCGTTGTAGGCGGGGATGATGATGCTGAGCCGCTTGAGGCCTTCTGGCACGCGTGTGTCGTAGGCGTGTTCAGTCGATGGGTAAGGGCCAGGTGGCGCGAGTGGCGTCATCGCCGCTCCGCAAAGTCGTAAGGCCCGCGAAAGACGCCCCGTTCGGTGACGATGGCGCCCACCAGGCGGCTGGGGGTCACGTCGAACACCGGGTTCATGGTGGCCACGCCGGGCGGCACGACGGCCTGCGCGAAGGGACGCGTGACCTCATCGCCCGAGCGCTCTTCGATGGGGATGCTGGTGCCTGATTCCGTTGCCACGTCGACCGTGGTCTGGGGCGCGGCGACGATGAACGGGACACCAAAAACCGACGCCGTCGCGGCCAGGCCCACGGTTCCGATCTTGTTGGCCACGTCGCCGCGCCGGGTGATGCGATCGGCGCCCACGACGACGGCGCCCACCGCCCCGCGCGCCAGAAAACTTCCGGCGGCCCCGTCGAC
>JAXDMH010000515.1:0-3332 GCA_034666225.1 Myxococcales bacterium | reverse complement strand
CCCAGCCGTACGACCGCCCGACGTACACGCACCTGTCCGAGACCGGCCTTTACGCCGATGCCGCCGGCAAGACGCTCTCCGACGGCCTGACCGCATTCGAGCCGACGCACAAGCTTTGGTCGGACGGCGCGACGAAGCGGCGCTGGATCAAGCTGCCGCCCGGGACGCAGGTCGACACCAGCGACATGGACCACTGGGTCTTCCCGGTGGGGACCAAGTTCTTCAAGGAGTTCTCGTTGAACGGCGTCCTGCTGGAGACCCGGCTGGTCGAGCGTTACGGCACCGGCCAAGACGACTCTTGGTTCGGCGCCTTCGTCTGGAACGCGGACCAGACCGACGCCCTGTTCATGGTCGACGGCCAGGACAACATCAACGGAACGCCGCACGACGCTCCGTCGCAGAAGAACTGCGGCGCCTGCCACCGCGGCGATATCGGGCGCGTGCTGGGGTTCTCTGCGATCCAGCTGTCGCGGCCAGACAACCCGCCCACGCTGAAGAGCCTGGCGGCTGCCGGCTGGCTATCGACCCCACCCGCTGGCGGCGGCGATTTTCCCGTGCCGGGCGATGTTCTGTCGGCCCGTGCCCTCGGCTACCTGCACGCCAACTGCGGTCACTGCCACAACATCAACGGCACGTCGTGGCCCGACACGCAGATGGTCCTGCGCTTGAACGTCGCCGAGCGCGATCCCCGGAAGTCCGAGATCTACACCTCCGTCGTCGGCAAGATGCTGCAGTACTTCCCCGGTGGCCCCATCACCCTGCGCGTGTCGCCCGGCCATCCGGACGACAGCGCCCTCATCGCGCGCATGTCGTCGCGCACCAGCAAGATCCAGATGCCGCCCCTGGCGACCGAACTCGTCGACCCCGACGGGCTGACGTGGATCCGCGACTGGATCACGTCACTGTCGTCGCTGTCGCCGTAGGGTCACCCCAGGATGTTTCGGGCGATCACCATGCGCTGGATCTGGCTGGTGCCTTCGTAGATCTGCAGCAGCTTGGCGTCGCGCATGAGTTTCTCGACCGGGTATTCCTTGGTGTAGCCGTAGCCGCCGAAGATCTGGACGGCGTCGGTGGCGACGCGCATGGCAGAGTCGGCGCCGTGGGCCTTGGCATAGCTGGAGACGATGCTGTCCAGCTTGCCGTTGTCGATGGCCCAGGCGGCCTTGTGACAGAGGAGGCGGGTCGATTCATAGGCGATGGCCATGTCGGCCAGCATGAACTGGATGGCCTGGTGCTGGGCGATGGGGACGCCGAAGGTCTTGCGTTCCAGGGCGTAGGCCCGTGATTCCTCCAGGGCGCGGCGAATGATCCCGGCGGCGCCGGCGGCGATCCAGGGGCGGGTGCGATCGAAGGTGCGCATGGCGACCTTGAAGCCGTCTCCCTCGGTGCCGACGACGTTGCCCTTGCCCACCTTCACCTCTTCGAAGATGACGTCGGTGGTGTTGGAGCAGCGCTGCCCCATCTTGTTTTCCTTCTTGCCGACCGACAGCCCGGGCGTGGCGCGGTCGACGACGAAGCAGGTGATCCCCTTGTGGCGCTGGGTGCCTTCTTCGCGGGCGAACACCGTATAGAAATCAGCCATGCCGCCGTTGGTGATCCAGCGCTTCTGACCGGTGATGACGTATTCGTCGCCGACCTTGCGATAGCGGGTCTTCATGCCGGCCACGTCGGAGCCGGCGTCAGGCTCAGAGCAGCAGTAGGCGGCGAAGATCGGCTTGGCCAGCAGGCGCGCGAAGTAGGTCTTTCGCTGTTCCTCGCTGCCGGCCAGGATGATGGGCATCGCGCCCAGCATGTTGCCGGCCAGCGTGGTGTTGACGCCGGTGCAGCCGACCGAGATCTCTTCCAGGACCAGGCTGTGCGACAGGCAGCTCAGGCCCAGGCCACCGTATTTTTCGGGGATCTCGCAGTTCATGAGGCCGGTCTCGAAGGCCTTGTCGCAGATCTCGCGCGGGAAGGTTCCCTCCTCGTCCAGTTGCCCGGCGACGGGGATGATCTCCTTGCGGGTGAATTCGCGGGCCGTGTCGATCAGCTGCTGCTGCTCGTCGGTGAAGTCAAAGCTGGGCATGAGGTCTCCTTCCCCTTTCCGTTTCCCTATTCAGGATGCGATCACGATCAAGCGCCCGGCTTGTCGGGCCCGGCGCCGCCATCACCACCCTGGGCGGCGGCCGCGGCCTGGCGGGCCGCCTTGCGGGCGGCGCGCTCTTCCGCTTTGCGCTGCTCGAAGGCGAAGGCGTCGCGGGTGGCCTTCGAGCCGAGCATGAAGCCGATGGCGATCCCCAGGACGAAGATCACCGGGATGTAGATGAAGTGCGAGGACGGGGGAACGCCGATACCGAGGGCCAGAATCACCGGCGACTGGCCTCGCGCGTGGCCGCGGCGCTGCCCCCGCCGGCCGCGTCCAGCTTGCGGCGGAGCTCGTCGACCTGGCTGTTCACCCGGTTCAGGCCGCGGGCGACGTAGACGACGTAGGCCAGCACGGCGACCCAGATGAACCCGTACGCATAGCCGACGAAGGGGACCGCCGGGATCTCGTCGACGACGCGCCCTTCGACCTTCTGAAATTCCTGGGCGGCCAGCAACGCCGGCGACAGGAGGACCGCCAGGAACAGCGCGGCCGCTGCGCCGGCCACGGCCAGGCGGGTCTTTCGGACTGCTCTCGTCATCGGCTTGCCTCCAAAACGTCTTCTATTTCCAGGCGCAGATCGCCCAGGGCCGTCCGCGCCTTTTCCAGGCGCATGCGCAGCGCCAGCAGCAGACCCCACACCAGCGTGATCAGCGCGAACGACGCCCAGAACGCCGGACGCATGCGCGGATCCAGCGACGGCACGACCGTGGTCTGCGGGTGAACCGTGCGCCAGATGTCGACGCTCTTGTAGACCAGGGGCACGTCGACGGCGGCGAACAGCGCCAGCGCCGCCGCCAGCCGCTTGCCGCCCGGGCCGCCGTAACGGCGGGCCAGCATGTAGGCGATCATGATCAGGAACAGCAGCAGCGAGCTGGTCAGCCGCGCGTCCCACTGCCAGTAGACACCCCAGGCCTTGCGTCCCCACAGCGGGCCGCTGACCAGAACGCAGGCGCCGAACAGGACAGCCAGCTCGCCGGCCGCCGCCGCCACCCGATCGCCGCGAGCCGAACCGCGGAACAGATAGGCGACGCTGCCCCCGGCGCAGGTGAACGTGGACAGAAACAGCATGATCGCGCAGGGGACGTGGAAGTAGAAGATCTTCTGCACCACCCCCATGACCGGTTCGATGGGGGCCGACACGATCAGGCCGGGCACGACAAGAAAGCCACCGAGGGCCAGCGCGGCCATCACCGTCATCGCCAAACCG
>JAXDMH010000514.1:0-4580 GCA_034666225.1 Myxococcales bacterium | reverse complement strand
CGCAGCAGATCGGCCCGCGACAGCACGTCCAGCTCCGCGGTGACCTCGTCCAGCAAGATGACCCGCAGCGGCCGCTCGAGATCCAGCAGCAACTGCACACGACGCCGCTGTCCGTCGGAAACGCGGTTCATGCGCCAGGATGGATCAACCTCCAATATCGTCAGCACCCTCGCCCGCCGGGCAGCATCCGCCACCGGCCGCCCTGCCAGGATGTCCGCCACCGAGATGTCCGCGTCGAACGGGAACGCCCCGCCCAGGAACGCCACGTCGCCGGCCAGCGTCGTGTCATGAAACGCCGGGCGGCCCAGCACGCGAATCACATCGTGGGCCAGCATGTGGCGCCCAGCGATGAGACGCAGCAGCGTGCTCTTGCCGGTCCCATTCGCCCCCAGCAGAAGACAGCGGGCCCCCGCCGGCAGCCGCAACGAAAGCTGCGAGAACACCGGCTCGGTCGCGCCGGGATAGACGAACGTCAGGTTGCTGACCACGACGGCGGCGGAGTCGTCGCTGACAACAACGGCAGGTTCATCAGGCGAATCACCAGGCATCGGACACCCGGCGAATATAGCGGATCCGGTTACGAGGCCGCTTTCGTGCGGGCCAGGTCCAGATCCCCGCGCAGGCGTTCCACCAGCAGCCGCGCGTTCTTCTCCCCTTCCTCGAAGGCCTGCTGCAGGTAACGAACGGCGGTTTGATAGCGGCCGCCGCGCAGCGCGGACAGCCCCTTCATCTCCAGGATCTCCACCAGATCCTGCGGCTGCATGTTGATCTCCCGGGTGCTTGAGAGTAGCTGGTCCCACTCCTCGTCGGGCGCGCCCCTCACCGCCAGCTCGACCATGGTCAGCAGCAGGCGTTCGGCGCGGCTCAGCTGATTTTCCGAGCGACCCGCGGCGATGGCCGCTTCCTCGCGACCCAGCACCCGCGCCACGGCCGCCCGCGCCGTCTCCAGATCGCCCCGGTACAAGGCCAGGCGCGCGAACAGCATCTCGGCGATCGAGACTGGCCGGGCGCTGGGGCCCAGGATCTGCGCGCACATCTCCATGGACCGATGGACGTGAGGCTCCGCCTCTTCGATCCGTCCCAGCAGGTAATAAACCTCGCCCAGATCCTTTTGCGCCCCGGACTCCAGCAGGGGAAACCCGTTTTCGCGGGCGATGGTGATCGACCGCTTGTAATCGTTCAACAGCCGTTCGGTGTTGTTGGTCAAAAGCCACAGCAAGCAGCGGTTCCCCAGCGCGCCAGCCAGGTTGATCATGTCGCCGTGTTCGGCGAAGACGCCCAGCACGCGTTCGAACGAGCGCTCCGACTGTTCAAAATGTCCCAGCGCCGCAAATCCCCAGGCCAGCAGCGACAGGCTCTGCGTGTGCGATTCGTATCCTTCGTCGCCCAGCTTTTCGGACACCGCCTCGGCCCGCTCTAGGAATGACTCGGCCTCTTGAATGCGCTCCATGCGATGCAGCGATCGCCCTTTGCCGAACAGCAGTCGAGCCTCCACGGCCGGCGTGCGCAACGCGCCGGTCGCCAGCTGATCGGCCTCCTCGACCAGCGCCGCCGACTGCGGCCACTCCTGCGTCCAGTCGAGGACCACCGCCTGATCCAGCAGGATCTCGATCTCCGCCGGGCGCACGCCCGCCTTCTGGGCCAGCGTCCGCGCCGCCACGAAATCCTTGACCGAGTCTTCATAGCGCCCGAGGCGAAAACGCATCAGCCCCAGCCCCTTGCTGGCGCTGATCTGCCGGCGATCGTCCGTCGCGGGCAGGTTTCCCAGAGCGTCTCGATACAGCATCTCGGCGTCCAGGTACTTGTGTCGGGCCAGGGCCCGCTCGGCCAGATCCAGATACAGGCGTCCCGCCTCTTCCTTCAAACCGCTGCGCGCGGCGTGAAACGCCATCTGGGGCAGCCGTTCGTCGTCGGGGGTCTGCTGGCGCAGGTAGTACCCGTACGCCGCGCGGTGGATGGCGTCGCGTTGGCCGGCGGCCAAGCCCTGATAGACGGCATCGCGCAGCAAGGAATGCCGAAAGCCGACCCGCCCGCGCCGGTGTCGGACCAGGATTCCGCTCTCTGTCAGCCGGCGCAGGCCCACGCTGGCGTCCAGCTGGGCATCCGTCGGAACGCCCGCCCGTTCCAATTCTTGCAGCACGCCTTCCAGATCGTCGGCGGTGAATTCCGCCCCCAGCAACGACGCCAGCCGCGCGTGCGCCAGCAGATCGGGCGGCAGCGATTCGGTCTCGCGGCTGGCCAACCATTGCACCAGCGGCAGGTCGGGCAGACGATCCAGCTCGTCGGTGGCCAGATACCAGGACGTCCCCTTCTCCGACCGGCGGACCAGGCCGTCGCGTTTCAGCCCGCGCACAAGCTCGGCCAGCAGCAGCGGGATGCCTTGCGTGCGTTCGGCCAGCCGCTCCAGCGCCGTGGCCGGAACATTCTCGGCGGGCGACAGCAGGCGCCGGGCCAGCTCGGCTGCCGCGGCCGGCTCCAGGGCCGGCAGCACCAGCTCCTGCCGGCGCGCTGCACGCGACGCCCAGGCCGTCCGGCCGCGCCCAAAGCTGGGACGAGCGACCACGCAGATCCAGATCGGGCAGGCCGCCTCCTGCAGCGACGCGTATTCGAGCGAGTCCAGCGCCACCTCGTCGACGAACTGCGCATCGTCGACCACCAGGGCCACCGGATGCTTGCGCGCCATCAGGCGCAAGCTCTCGCCGGCCGCGCGCGCCGCCGCCGAACGCAAGGCGCCGGGCGCGGCAGCCAGCAGCCGCAGCTCGGGATGCTCGGGCGGCGCCCAGCCCATGGCCACCGCCACGCCACCCCAGACCTCGCGCGCGATCTCCAGGCCAAGACGCTCGCCCAGCAGGCCGCGGCCCAGATCGGCGGGCGCCGCCGTCGGCAACTGCAAGGCGCGCGCGAAAATTTCCCGCATCGTCTGATCGCTGGCGCCGCCCAGCGCCTCCTTGGCGCGGATGAACAACGTCTGCAGGCGCGGGATGGCCTCCAGGTTCTGCACCAGCGACTGGGCCAGCTGGGTCTTGCCATAGCCGGCCTCGCCGATCAGCGTGGTGATGGTGGGCCGCGCCGTTCCGGTCGCCTCGCGGGCCGCTTCCAGCAACGTCCGCAGCAGCTCGTCGCGCCCGATCAGGGGCGGGCCCATGGTCACCCGGGTGGCCGTCCGCTCGGAAGCCTGGGCCTCGGGCCGCCGCCGGACGATCCCGGTCCGGCCGGGGACAGGATCGACGGCGACGTCGGGCAGCACCTCGGCAGCCGCCGCCGACAGCAGCACGCCCTCCGGATCGCTGGCCGACGGATACTGTTCCTTGCGGGTGAACAGCGGACTTTGAAAGCGGCGCGTTCCGTCGGGCCGCGGCTGGATCGACACCGACGCCAGATCGACCAGCGCCCGCTTGCACAGGTCGCGGGCGATGAACATCTCGGCGGCGGCCGCCGCGCTGCGGGTTGGGTTGTCGCCGACCTCGTGCCCGAAAGCCGCCACGAACTGGGTGCCCGCGGTGTGGGCCAGGTGAGCGCCCACCGACGTCAGCGCCTCCCGCACCGCCGCGATGTTGCTGGCGCCTTCGAAGAAAACCAGCGCCACCGGCCGACGCTCGCGGGCCGGCGCCGCGGCCGCCGGCTTGACGACGGCTTTGGTCGGCAGGGTCGCAGCGACGGCGCCTGCCGATGGGAGCGATACATTCGTTTCGCCCGCGGCGTCGACGCCAGCGACCCCGCCACTGACCGACGTCGTCACCGTCACCGGCATGGCCGCGGCCAGACCCTGTTTCACCGCCTCCTTGAACGCAGCGACGGTGGCGAAGCGGCGCTCGCGATCCTTGGCCAGGCCGCGCATGATCGCCGCATCCAGCGCGGCCGGGATGGTCGCCTTGCGCGCCAGCGACGCCGGCCGCCGGCTGCGGTGGCTCTGCTGCACCTCGGCCGGGTTGCCAAAGAACGGGGGCACGCCGGCCAGCATCTCGTAGAAGATCACCGCCAGCGCGTACAGATCGCTGCGCGCGTCCAGATCGACGCGCCCCTCGCACTGTTCGGGCGACATGTACTCCGCCGTCCCGGCCGGCGCCTCCTCGCGCGTTGATTCGTGGGAACTGTTGCCCTGCCGGCGCACCAACCCGAAATCGAACAGCTTGACCCCGATGGCGTCGTCGACAAACAGGTTCTCCGGTTTCAGGTCGCAGTGGATGAAGCTGTGCTGGTGAACCACGTCGATGATGTCCAGGATGGGCAGCGCGGCGGCGCCAAACTCAGCCAGCGACATCGGCTCGTCCAGGGCGGCCAGCCGGTCGGCCATGATCGATGCCTTGATGAACTCCATCACCACGTACGCTGCCCCGTCGGAAAAGTGTCCGCTGCTGAACACCGCGGGGACGTGCGGCGGTCCGATCGTCGCCAGCACCTCGGCTTCCAGAACCAGTCGCTCGCTGGCCGTCGCCTGATCGGCGCGCGCCACCTTGATGGCCACCGAAGCGCCATCGGACGCGCGCACCGCTTCGAAGACCGCGCCAAAGCCGCCCATCCCCAGCAGCCTTTTGGTGGCATACCCGGAAAGCGCGGGCGCCGGAACAACCGGCGCAGCT
>JAXDMH010000513.1:0-9231 GCA_034666225.1 Myxococcales bacterium | reverse complement strand
CGCGCCGCTGGTCCCAGTACATGCGCACGGTCTGGGTCAGCGCTCCGTTGTGCGTCGCCTCGGCGATGCCGATGTGGAACTGGCGATCGCCCTCGTCGTAAGCCTGCGATCCAGGTTCGGCGCGCTCCATGCCGTCCAGGATCTGGCTCAGCGCCGCCAGCGAGGCCGGCTCGATGCTCTCGGCCGCCTCGGCCGCCACCTCGCCTTCGACGATTCGCCGCGCCTTCAGCAACTCGAAAGCGCCCGGACCGACGTCTCCGGCTTCGAACAGCGGCTGGCCTGCGGCAGGAACGCGGGAGACGTAGATGCCGGAGCCGATGCGCACCTCAACCAGGCCGGCCAGCTCCAACGCGATGATGGCCTCCCGCACCGAGGTGCGCGAGACCTTCAACTGCGCCGCCATGTCGCGCTCCGGCGGAAGGCGCGCGCCCAGTGCGTACTGCCCGGAGGCAAGTAGATCCCGGATCTGTTCGGCAATTTGGCGGTAAAGACGCCGTGTGCCAAGGGGCTGGAATTGCATCATCATCAGCAACTACTCGGCTGCTGGACCACTCTTGATCGCATGCCACAGTAGACGTTGAACTGGGCGCGGGCAGGCAGATGTCGGTCAAATCATGATCGATCCCGAAGATTTGTTGGCCATTGAAATTTATTTTGACCAATGCCTCTTTTATTGAGCTGATCCCCGGCTACCGCGGTACGCCCTGCGCCACGCCAACGCCCTGATGGAAGGCGTTCCGACGGAAGGCGCAGGCGCGCCAAGCAGATCGGGGCACTAGGTCATCGCCGGAGGTCTGGAACCCGCAGAGGGTTCCCAAAAATGACTAAGGCGTCGGTTTTCGCGGGCGGCCGCGTCCGGGGCGTCCCACTGACGTGCTGGCCGCCCAGTTGGTGCGGCGCTTTCGGCCCGGCTGCTCCGTGCCCGTCAATCCCCGCTCAGCGCGCTCGGCCGCCTCGCGCGCTGCCTGCTGCGCCACGATGGCGGCTCTCTTATCTTCTGCTTTCCCCATTAGCTCCCTCGGGTTCGAACGGCGCGGGCACCATAGCACGGATCTCTGCTAGTACCCCACTCACCCGCCGGAGATCAGGAAGCGGCCAGGACATCCGGCGGCGGACGACGCAGGTCCCAGATCAGACCGGCGCGGGCCAGCAGCCACAGGAAGTAGTACGTCACGTCGATCTCCCACCAGAGAAATCCCTGATTGGCCGAGCTGGGGTAGTGGTGGTGGTTGTTGTGCCAACCCTCCCCTGTCGTGATCAGCGCCAGCAGCCAGTTGTTGCGCGAATCATCGCTGGTCGCGTAGCGCCGCCGTCCGAAAAGGTGCGCCAGCGAGTTGATGGAAAACGAGCCGTGCCAGACCAGGACGGAAGACACCAGGAAGCCCCAGACGAACGCGTGTCCACCGCCGATAAGCAGAAAGGCCAGACCCAGCAGCGCGATGGGCAGAATCGAAATGCCCGACCGGTCGAGCAAGCGCAGCTCGGGGAACTTCAACAGATCCTTCACCAGCGCCGGGTCGGCGTCATTCCAGTCGTTCTTGAACAGCCACCCGACGTGCGAGTACCAGAAGCCACGCAGCCTGGCCGAGTGGATGTCGCGCGACGTATCGGAATGTTTGTGGTGCCAGCGATGATGGCTGGCCCACCAGATCACGCCTTTTTGCCCGGCGGTCTGCGCGCCCAGGGCCAGCAGGAACTGCATGACCCGCGAGGTCTTGAACGCCCGGTGCGAAAAATAGCGATGGTAAGCCGCCGTCACCACCACCATGCGAACGAAGTAAGACGCCAGCGCCAGCAGCACGCCGCCCCAGGACCAGAAGGCGATCATGCCGATGATGGCCGCCAGGTGAACCATCGCGAACAGCACGGTGGTGAGCCGAAAATAGCCGCGCCAGCCCGCCACGTCGGGGGTGGTTACGGAAGCTTCCGACGGGGCAACAGCGAGAGAACCTGCAATCAGCGACACCCCTTATTTCTGACCGGGCGTCTGTCAGCGCCCGGTCATCTTCCCTGCATCACCCTGTCAGGCGCCGACGACGACATCCGCGTGCCCGCCGGACAAGGTGAGCCGCCCGCCTTCACCGCGCCGACCCGAAGAGGCGGATCGGCGGGATGGCGTTGGCGTTCGGCGTCGAGCGTCGTTAGCCGCGCGAGCGCTGTCGGCGATTTCGACGACGGCTGACGAACAGCAGCGCCAGCGCCAGCAGAGGAGCCGCGGCGATGTCAGCTTGACCCGCCAGCGAGCATCCGCTGCCGCCACTGCCGCCGCTGGTTGATTGGCCGCCGGTCCCGGTCGTCCCGGTCGCGCCACCGCTGCCCGAGGCGCCGCCCGTGGACACCGCGCCGCCGCTGCCCGAACCACCGCTGCCCGACACGCCGCCGCTGCCCCCGCCTGAACCGCCGCCGCCGCCGGTTCCGGTGCTGGGAGCGTCCGCGCTGGCGTCCGTTGTCGCCATGGCATCACCGGACGCGTCCTTGGCGCCTGCGTCGGCGCCGCCGCCGGCAGGATCGAAGGGTGGTAAAGCCGGATCGGCGGTGATCTTCAGATCGGCGCAGTGATGATAGAAGTAACCGCCGCCGTCGTTGAATGGATGTCCATTCATGTACTCGATGACCTGCAGCGTGCACTTGGCGCAGGTAACGTTGGGGATCATGACCTCGGTCTGGAAGGCCATCGACCCTGTCCCCTGGTGGGGCCACAGGTTATCGGCCAGGACGGGAAATTTTGGCGTGGTCTGGAAATCGGCGCGCGCCGAGTTCCCTCTCGGCGTTCCGCTGGGCGGAAGCACCTTCCCCTGCCCGTCGTAGACGACGTTGTCGACCGGCAGCTCGCTGCGCGAGTTGATCGACAACGCCAGACGATAAAATCCGGTGTGCGGGATAAACTCCATGACCCTCACGGCCAGCGGGTGACCGCCCTGAATTGGCGTCACGGTGTTCGACGCCGGCGTCAGAGGGCCGCAGGGCGGCGCGCCTTTTCCACCGACTGTATCGGTGCTGGCCGGCGGCGGCATCGTCAGGGTGAAATGCGCCTGGGCAGCGCCTGAGATCGCGAGGGCAAAAACACCCAGCGAAAGGGCCAAAGTCCGTGCGTGCATCATAAGCCTCCGTGAACGCAGAAGGGGCCGCGCCGAGTGGCGGGCAAGGGGTCACTCTAGCGGATTTCGCCCCTGCGTGCAGAAAATGGAAAAAGCGAGAGTCGGGGTTCGGCCCCGCCGCTCTGTTATCCTGCCGCCGCATGCGGCTATCGTCCTTGTGCTGTCGGCTGACCTTTCTGGTGCTGCTGCTGTCGCTGCCTTTGGGTGCCTGCGCGCCCCTGGGCGGCAGAACGGGCAGCGCTGCGTCGACGGCTGCGGCGGCCGGCGCAGAGGAGACGCGGACGTACGTTTACGTGGGGACCGGCGCGGGCGAGATCGCCACCTTCAGCCTGGACCAGGCCACGGGGCGATTGCACAAGCACGCCAGCGTCGCCGTGGGACGCGCGCCGACATCTTTGGCGGTCGCTCGTGACGGGCGGGTTCTGGTGGCGACGAACGACGCCGCCGCCAGTCTGGTTTCATTCGTCGTCAATCCCAAGACCGGCGCCTTGACGGCGGCCAGCCACGCCTCGACGGGCGGCGCCCAGCCGGGGAACGCCGTCGCCGACGGCAGCGGCAAATATGTGGCGGTGGCCAATCAGGGCAGCGGCAGCGCCGCCGTCCTGCCCGTTCGTCCCAACGGGACGCTGGCCGAGGCTTCGCTGTTCGACGCCGGCGTCGGCGCGCGCAGCATTGCGTTTCATCCCAGCAACGAGGCGGCGTACGTGGCGAATTTTCGCGCCGAGACCCTGTCGCAATATTCGTTCAACATCGGCACCGGCACGTTGACGCCAAAGCCGGATCGACCGGTGGTCTTGCCCAAGCGCTCCGGCCCGCGATCGCTGGTGGTGCACCCGAACGGCCACTGGCTGTACGTCGTGAACGAAACCGCCAACACCATCGCGGTGCTGGCCGTCGAGGAGCATGTGCGAACCCTGTCGCTGCTGGCGCTGCAGGTCCTGTCGACGCTGCCCGAGGGATGGCGCGGCCACAAGAGCCAGGTCGTCGATGCGCGCCTGGGCCGCGGCGGGAATTTTCTTTATGCCATCAACCGAGGCCACGACAGCGTGGTCACGTTTGCCGTCGAGCGCGCGACGGGCGATCTGAAGCTGGTGGGGCATCAGCCCGTTCAAGGCCAGTCTCCCGCCGCGCTGGCCGTCGATCCCAGCGGGGCCTATCTTTTTGTCGCCAATCAGGGCAGCCGCACGCTGGCCATCTTTCACCTGGACGAGGTCAGCGGTGCGCCCGCGCCGCTGGGAACGGTTCCGCTTGGTGCGGCGCCGCTGTCGGTTCAGGCGGTGCGGCCTTCCGCGGACTGAGGCGTCGAGAAACGCCCAAAAATCAGGGGCGCCCTTAGACGAACCAATCATTCGAAAGTTCCATTTGGGGCCTTTTGAATTTTCGCGCGATCAAATCGCGTTGCCTGACTCACAGCGCGCGCTGACATAGGCGTTTCAGGGTTTACTGCGCTGTTTTCAAGTGCCACGTTCGGCGGCGACTCGGAATTTGACCGCGCCAAATCGCGGCCACCTCTTTTGGATCTGGAGGTTTGATATGGCACTAACGAGAAGAGACGTCCTTGCGTGGACCTCGATGATTGCCGGCACCGGCATCGGCACAGTGATTGTCGGAGTCGCCGGATGCGGCTCGTCGGACAGCACCTCTGACGGTGGAGGCTCGGGCTCCGGCGGCCGCACAGGCTCCGGCGGGAGTGGCTCCGGTGGAAGTGGAAGCGGCAGCGGCGGCAGCAGCGGCTCGGGCGGCGACAGTGGTGGCAGCGGCGGCGCCAGCGGCAGCGGCGGCAACGTGGGTTCGGGCGGCAGCGGCTCCGGTGGGAGCGGATCAGGCGGCGCCGGCAGCGGCGGTACACCGGGCAGCGGCGGTACACCGGGCAGCGGCGGCGCGGGACCTGACGCCAGTCCGGAGGTGGGCGGCGCCGACACAGCGGCGTCCTGCAACGCCACGAACTCGATCATCGGAAGTAATCACGCCAACGGTCCGCACATGCTGATGGTCCCCATCACCGACGTCACCGCCGGCGCCATGAAGATCTACA
Organism: Myxococcales bacterium; assembly: GCA_034666225.1. Taxonomy (GTDB): domain Bacteria; phylum Myxococcota_A; class Polyangia; order Fen-1088; family Fen-1088; genus DATKEU01. Next base: position 4,098 of record JAXDMH010000513.1, on the reverse strand, counting down.
GCATCAAAGGACAGTCGGCGCACGATCACATGGTGACGATAACGGCCGCCGCCTTCACCATGCTGAAGATGCACAACACGATCATGATGACGTCCACCGTCGGGGCCGGTCACATGCACACCGTCATGGTGATGTGCGTCTAGCCCTACCGTGAAAACCCGATTCCGTTGCAGGTGACTTGCACGATGCGGTGACTGTACCTGCCCGTCTGGTCGGGTTCGTCGACGTCCATGAATAGCTCGCGCGGCGCGCCGGCGATGACATCGCCCGACGGCAGATCGCCGGCGATCCAGTTCACAACCGCTCCGTCGCTCGAGACGCTCGCCAGCCGCGACTTGCCTTCCTTGTGAACCAAGAACACCCATCCCCCGCCGTTGGCGCGGGTGATCCAAAACGGTGTCTGGCCACTGAAGTCCGCAAGTCGCGGCGGGTGGGACAGCAATGGCGTCAGCGCTCCGCTGGTGAAGGCGAAAATCTGCGCCTTGTCATCGACGGCCGCGGCAACCAGCAGCTGATCGTCGAACTGCAGACGCGGACAGGCCACAGTCGAGAGCGCCACCGACGCGCTTCCGGAATCGTAGCCAGGCGCGACCACCTTCAACAGCGGCGTCGGCGCCGAATAAAGCACCCCCACCGCGAACGAATCTTCGCTGGGCGCGGCCATCAAGCAGGTGACGGTGCCGTCGTCCAGGGCGAACTGCCCACTGGCTTCGGCGCCGTGGCGATCAAGAGGAAGGACGTGCGGCGCGAAGGTGACCGGGTGCTGGGCCACGAACACAGCTCTCTTGCCGTCGCGGGCGCTGGCGATCGCCATGCTGGTCGTGCCGCGCAAGAAGTGTTCGCCCACGTCGAGTTCTGTTCCCGGGTTATCCAGCGGCCAGGCGTCAAGGCGTGTCTCGCTGCCCGGTCCCGGTGCGGTCAACAAGACGGGGTGAAGCTGTTGCAGCGATTCGGCGAAGGAAAAACGCGCCAGCATGGTCGCCCCTCCTGCCGTCCAGTCCGAAAATGACGCTCTTTGCGACAGCCCATCCAGCGACAGCGCCAGCCAGCCGGGCTCCCCGCTCCCGCCTTTGCGGCCCGAGGCCACGAACCCGACCGGCGAGCGGTCAATCCGATCAATCTCCAGGTCAGTCTTCAAAAGGGAGACGCTCCAGGAGATCCCGCAGGTCCCGGGCATCACGTCGAACGTCTTGAGCAACTCCGGATGCTGATCGCCGGGCCCGGGTCCTGGGCCCGGTCCCGGCCCCGGTTGAGACGTCCCGTCGCAGGCGTAAAGCGAACCGACCAGAACCAAGCCAAGCCAGATCCTCATGTTCGTTCATATGCCGGGAGGACAACTTTCGGACGAAGGAGACCGACGCGCTAAGCTGGACGACGCATGGCCACGTCACCATTCCCCGACTGGTTGGTCCCGATGGCAGCCACGCTGACCGCCCAGCGCTTCAGCGGACCGGAGTGGTTGTTCGAACGTAAGTTCGACGGGATCCGCTTGCTCGCATACAAGCGCGGCGACGACGTGAAGCTTTACTCCCGCAACCAGCTTCCCCAGCACCTGCCGGCCGTCGCGGAGGCCGTGACGCGGCTGCCGGCCCGCGAGCTGATCCTGGACGGCGAGATTCTGTGGGACACGTCGGCGTATCACGTCTTCGACCTGCTCTGGCAAGACGGCGAGAACCTGTGCGAACGGCCAATCGAACAGCGGCTGGAGGCCCTGGCCAGGCTCCCCTTCACCAGCCCGCTCCATCACGTCAAACCGCTGCACGATGCAGAGCCCTGGCTGCGCGCCGCCGCGGAGGGTTGGGAGGGCGTGATCGCCAAGCGCCGCGGCTCGCGCTATGAGCACCGGCGTTCCCCTCACTGGCTGAAGATGAAGATCGAAGCCTCGCAGGAGCTGGTGGTGGGCGGCTTTACCGATCCCCAGGGCAAACGCGCCGGGCTGGGCGCCCTTCTGGTTGGCTACTATGACGGCGATGATCTCGTCTTTGCCGGCAAGGTGGGCACCGGTTTCGATAACGCGACGCTGGTCTCACTGCGGGCGAAACTCGACGCGCTTGAGATCAACACCTCCCCCTTCACCCGCGCCGTCGGCCTGCCCCGCCTGCGCGCCCACTGGGTGAAACCAGAGATCGTCGTGCAGGTCGCTTTCATGGAGTGGACCAAGTACGACAAGCTTCGCCACCCGCGGCTGGTCGGCATTCGCGCCGACAAGCTGCCCCGCGACGTGGTGCGCGAGCAGCCATGACGACGATCAGACAGACAATGACGATCAGCCACCCAGAGAAGGTGCTGTTTCCCCAGGACGGCATCACCAAGGGCGAGCTGGCCGCGTACTACCAGCGTGTCGCGCCCGTGATGCTGCCGCATATTCGCCAGCGACCGGTGACGATGGAGCGCTACCCGTCGGGCATCGACAAGAAAGGCTTCATTCAAAAGGACGTGTCAAAGGGCTTCCCGGCCTGGCTGGAGCGGATCAACGTGCCCAAGCATGGCGGCTCCGTGAATCATCCTTTGATCAATGACGAGCGCGCCCTGCTGTGGATGGCCAACCAGAACTGCGTCACGCCGCACATCTGGAATCGCCGCGCGCCCGATCTGGCGCATCCCGATCTCTGCGTCGTCGATCTGGATCCCGAGCACGACGAACCGGCGGTGCTGCGCGCCGCCGCCCTGGCGGTGCGTGACCTGCTGGCAGAACACGGCCTGCGCAGCTGGGTGAAGACCTCCGGCTCGAAAGGCTTTCACATCGTCGCGCCACTTTCCGACGCGGGCGGCGCCGATGTCGAGCGCGTGGCGACCTTCGCCCACGAGCTGGCGATGGAGCTGGTCCGCCGCGATCCGGCGCACCTGACGGTCGAGTTCAGCAAGGCCGATCGTGGTGGCCGGATCCTCGTCGACACCGGCCGCAACAACTGGAGCGCCACCTTCGCCGCGCCCTACGCCGTCCGCCCCAAGGCCGGCGCGCCCGTCTCGGCGCCCTGCACCTGGGACGAGGTCGAACGCGGCACCGTCGCCCCGCGCACCTTTCATCTGCGCAACCTGCCCGCCCGGATCGCCGACGCCGGAGACATCTGGGCGGACATTTACGAAAAGCCGTCGACGCTGCCGTAGCCCAGCCCCACGTATTCCGTTGAACCGTCCGCCTGAGCGGAGGTCATTGTTCATCGTTCGTCGTTCGTCGTTCGTCGTTCATCGTTCATTGGTTCAGGGGGGGACCGGTGGTCACCAGGCGCGCGTCTGCCAATCGATTGCCAAGATGACAGCAAAAAGCCAGCAGGGTTCGGGGTGGCACGCGGCACTGTGCTGCTTGCTGTGCGCGTGTTCGATGGCACCGAGCAGCGCGCCGAAGGGCGGCCCCGACGGCGCGACGCCCAATGCCGACAGCGGGCCCGGCCCGGGCCCGGATCCGAAACGCGACAGCGGCGGGCCTGCCACCGACGCTCCCGAAGACGATGTCGCGGCGCCGAACGACACCAGCGCGGGCGAGATCGCGCCCGCGGACACCGGCACTTCGGGGACCGTCGCCAGCTGGCCGCAGGCCGGTGGCCCCGACGGCACGTTCCGCGTGAACGTGGAAGGCGCGCCCACCACGTGGAGCGTCGCCGCCAACAAGAACATCCTCTGGCGCACCAACCTCGACAACGAAGGCCAAGGGGGGATCGCGATTGCGGGCGATCTGCTGTTTCTGACGACGTTCCTCCCCTTCTCCGGCAGCAGGACCAGCCTCTCGATCGAGGGCTACGCCATCGATCGAATCACCGGGACCATCAAGTGGCGGACCAAACCACTGGTGGGCAACGGCGAGGTCAGCTGGATGGCGGACCAGTACAGCGACGCCACGTCATGGACTCCGATCACCGACGGGAAATACGTCTGGTTCTTCAATTCGGCGGGACACATGGGCTGCTGGGACGTCGCCGGGACTCCGAACGCGGCCGGGATCCTCGCGCCGATCTGGGAAGGCGATTTCGCCGGGCAGCAGATGCCCTTCCCCTTCAACCGCCAGCACGAACCGTTCATGACCGGCAACGACCTGGTGATCCTGTCGCCGCTGGGCAAGGGCATCGGCGATCCGGTCGGGAAGACAGCCGGGTGGCACTA
>JAXDMH010000512.1:0-6887 GCA_034666225.1 Myxococcales bacterium | reverse complement strand
AAAAGCCGCCGAAGATCTCGCGCGCGGTGACGGCGATGTTGCCCCACCAGCCATAGTTGGATTCGCCCAGGGCTTGAACTGTCTCCAGCGGCGACGGCAGCACGAATCGGGGGACATGCCCCAGCTTGACCAGCGCGAACCAGGCCACCACCAGCGCCAGGTGCGCCAGCACGGCCAGTGCATAGCGGCCGACGGCCCCGTTGCGGCGATCCATGCATCCTCGTAACGCGGCCGACGCACCAACGTCAAACGAACGCTGAAAGAACGTTGGAAGAACGTTGCAAGAACGTCGGACGCTGATTGACGGTGACGGGGCCCCGCCGCTACCATCGCCCCGCTTCACGCCGAACCGCGAGGAGGAAACCATGAACGCGCGTTTGCTGACAGCCGCCCGGCTGGCCGCCGCTTCTTTGCTGACCGTCACTGCCGCCGTCTCTGCGACGGCCACCACCGCCTCGGCCGCGGAACAGAAGGTGGACTTCATCCTCAACTGGGTGCCGGCGGGCGACCACGCGCCTTATTACTACGCCAAGAAGATGGGCTGGTACGCCAAGGCGGGAATCGATCTCAATCTGGAACCGGGCAAGGGCTCGGCGCTGGCGGTGCAAAAGGTGGGTGCCGGCGCCAACCCCATCGGCCTGGCCGACATGGGCAACGCCCTGGTGGCGCGTGGCAAAGGCGTGGACGTGGTCGGCGTCTTTAATGTGTATGCCAATTCGCCGCAGGGACTTTACTGGTTAAAGAGCTCGGGCATCAAAGGGATCAAAGACCTGGCCGGCAAGAAGATCGGCAACCCGGCCGGCGACGGAGCGCGCACCATGTGGCCGGCGCTGGCCAAGGCCAACGGTCTGGATCCGAAGTCGGTCACCTGGGTGAACATCGACGCCAACGCCAAGCTGGCGGGGCTGAAGTCAAAGTCGATCGACGCCACCACCTCCTTTTACAATCTGCACCACATCTTCAAGCGCGAGCTGGGCGACGACATGGGCTTCGTGGCCTGGCGCTCGGCCGGTATCAACCCGTACGGCAACTCGGTGATCGTCAACGGCGAGTTCCTGAAAAAGAACCGCGCTGTCGTCGACGGGTTCGTCAAGGTCACGCAGAAGGCCTTCGCGGCCTGCCTGGCCGATCCAAAGCCGTGCATCGCGGCGCTGGTCGAAGCCAACGGGGCGCTGAAGACGGACAACGAGCTGACCAACTGGGGACTGGTCGAAGAGTTGATGGCCGACAAATATTCGCGCGGCGTGGCGCTGGGCATTCACGACGACGGACGGATGAAGGCCGACTATCAACTGGTGGCTGATTTCGTCGGCGTCGAGAAGCCCTACGACGTCAAGACGGCCTACACCAACGAATTCCTCGACCGCGCAATCAAGATGAAGAAATAGTACCCGCGCGGCCTGCGGGGCACGCCGCCCCCGCTCACCCGACCGCGAACGGAATCTGATACGGCCCGCCGAAGGGCACGCCGCCGCGGATGGTCTGCACCGGTTTCAACCAGCGCGATCCTTCGCGCACGTTGTTGCGCGTGTCGACGAAACGAACGGCGCCTTCGATCAGCTCCATGATGGCGACGTCCGCGGGCGCGCCCACCTGCAACGTCCCTAACTTTTCAACCCGCCCGATGATGCGCGCCGGGTTGGTGGTGGACATGGCCACCACCTGCTCCAGCGAGAACCCCAGGTTCAAGAACTTGCTCATCACCCAGGGCATGTACGGCCGCCCGGGCGAGTTGCTGCTGAAGACGTGGATGTCGCTGGACAGCGTGTCGGGCACCAGCCCCTGGGCAAAGGCCGGCTCGGCCACGGCGTAATCAAAACTGCCGGCGCCGTGGCCCACGTCGATGATCACGCCGCGCGCCTTGGCCGCCAGCGCCGCGGCCAGCACCTTGCCGTCCTGAACGATGTTGTTGCCAACGCCGCTGAAGGCGTGGGTGACGATGTCCCCCGGCCGCATCAGCTCCAGCAGCGCGGACAGCGACTGGGGCACGTCGCCGATGTGGCACATCACGCGCGCGCCGCCCCCCGCCAGCTCGGCCGCTTCGATGGCCCGCCGCAACGGCGTCAGGCCATTTTCGCCCACCATGCTTCTGGTCTGCCGGACCTTGATCCCCAGGGCGATGTCCTGGTTCTCCACGACGGCGCGGGCCGCCGCCTCCACGTCGGCGTGATCCAGGTTCAGCATCTCCGGCACCGGAAATCCGGCCAGGCCATGGTTGGCGATGTGGACAAAGGCGAACAGACGGGTCCGCGACTGGGCGACGATGTGGCGGCGAAAGGCGGCAAAGTTGTTGGCCCCGGCGTCGCCGGCGCTGACCACGGTGGTCGTGCAGGAAAACGGCACCAGCTCGTCGGCGGGGATGCCGATGGCCGAACCATAAGGATAGACGTGGGCGTGCAGGTCGACGATGCCGGGCATGACCAGCTTGCCGATGGCGTCGATCACCTCTTTGCCGCGGTCGGCGGCGATCCCTGTTTCGACGGCGGCGATGAGGCCGTTTTTGATGCCCACGTCGCGCGTGGCCGCCAGGCTCTGGCTGGGGTCAACCACCTTGCCGCCTCGGATGACCAGATCGAGCTTGTCCTGACGAATCATTGCGGGGTAGACAATCTGGCACGAAGGGGGATTTCGGCACAATGTCGACCACGCGCAAACCAGTCGTCACTGATCAAGCACCGCGGCCGATCGGCCCTTACTCGCAGGCCATCATTGAAGGTGACTTCATCTTCCTGGCTGGCCAGGGCCCGGGGAATCCCAAGACCGGCACGCTGGAGATGGGTGACGTATCGACCCAGACGGTGCGCACGCTGGAGAACATGAAGGCGATCCTTGAGGCAGCCGGCTCGTCGCTGGACAAGGTCGTCAAATGCAACGTCTACCTGGGCAACATCACCGACTTTTCGGCGATGAACGAGGTCTACGGACGTTATTTCTCGGCGCCCTATCCGGCACGCACCACGATCCAGGCGGGCGCCCTGCCGGGCGGCATCGCCGTCGAGATCGAGTGCATCGCGCGCAAATGAACGCCTCCGATCTGGACACGCCGTCTCTGTACGTCGACCTGGACGTGATGGAGTCGAACATCCGCGACATGCAGGAGCACTGCCGTCGCTGGAACGTCGGCCTGCGCCCCCACACGAAGACGCACAAGATTCCCGAGATCGCCCGGATGCAGCTCGACGCCGGCGCCATCGGCATCACCGTGGCCAAGCTGGGCGAGGCGGAGGTGCTGCCGGGCGACGACGTGCTGGTGGCCTATCCGATCATGGCGGCCAAGCTGGCGCGCCTGCGCGCGCTGGCCGCCAAGCGCCGGGTGACCGTCGTCGTCGATTCAGTCGAAGGGGCCAAGGCGCTGCCCGGTGTGGAGACGCTGATCGAGATCGACGTGGGCGCCGGCCGCGTCGGTGTGCAGTCGCCCGAACAGGCGGTGGCCGTGGCGCGCGCCTGCACCAACCTGCGCGGCATCATGTACTGGCCATCGTGGTTGGACGAGGCCGGGTTCACCCAGGCGCGCGGCCAGCTGGACGCCATCATCGGCGCGCTGGAGTCGGCGGGGTATCCGGTGTCGGTGGTCTCGGGCGGATCGACGCCGGGCGCCGGGAAAACGCCTCTTATCCCGCGTACCACGGAGATCCGCCCCGGCACGTACGTCTTCAACGACGCCAGCCAGGTGGTCAATGGTTTTGCCACCATCGAACACTGCGCCCTGCGCGTGCTGGTCACCGTGGTCAGCACCGCCGTGCCGGGCCAGGTGGTCATCGACGGCGGCACCAAGACCTTCTCCAGCGATGGCACCCACGGCGCCACCGGCCACGGGTTGATCATCGATCGCCCGGGCTGGACGCTGCGGAAGATGAACGAAGAGCACGGCTACGTGAAAATCGACGGGCCCGGCGCCGTCAACAACGCGGGAAAACCGCCGGCCGCCATCGGCGAGAAGCTGTGGATCATCCCCAGTCACTGCTGTTCTGCCGTGAACATGCACGACGAGATCGCCTATGGCCGCGGCGGCAAAGTAGAAGGAACTTGGCGCGTCGCAGCCAGGGGGCGCGTTCGGTAGTAACACGTACTGCTTTGACAATGAGAAACAGGGACTGCTAGGTTGCGTCGATCGTAGTTCCTGGCGCCCAGCCCCTGGGCCAGTTTCGCTCGAACACGCCAAGGAGGAGCCCATGTCGTCTGGTCGATCATTCCCCGTTTTGCGGCCTTTAACGTTTGTAGTGCTCGCGGTTCTCACGATGTTGGGCTCTCGCTCGGCGGACGCCGCTCCTCCCAAGGGTGGCGTGGCCAACCTGGCGATGATCGGTGAACCGCAGTCGCTGGACCCGATGTCGACCACCGCCGATCTGACGGCGACCATCATGCAGCACGTGTACGAATCGCTGTACACGTTCGATTCGCAGTGGAACATCCGCCCCATGCTGGCCGACAAGCTGCCCAAGATTTCGGCGGACGGCCTGACGGTCGACATTCCGCTGCGCAAAGGGGTCAAGTTTCACAACGGCAAAGAGATGAAGTCCGACGACGTGGTGGCTTCGCTCAAGCGCTGGATGGAGGTCGCTCCGCGCGGCAAGGCGCTGGCCAAGAACGGCGCCACCGTCGAGGCCAAGGGCCCGCTGGCCATCGAGTTCAAGCTGAAGACGCCGGTGCCGTCGCTGCTGGCCCATCTGGCCATGCCGTCGGGTTTCGCCGCCATCATGCCGAAGGAGACGCTGGTCACCCCGCTGAAGGACTATATCGGGACGGGCCCGTACAAGTTCAAAGAGCGCAAGCCGGATCAGTACGTGGTGCTGGTGCGCAACACCGCCTACTCGGCGCGCAGCGAAGCGGCCAATGGATACGCCGGCAAGCGCGAGGCGCTGCTGGACGAGCTGCACTTCGTCCCCGTGCCCAACGCCAACACCCGCGTCGAGGGCTCGCTGTCGGGTCAGTATGATTTCGCCGACGTGCTGCCGGTCGAATCGTTCTCGCGTCTGGACAAGCAGGAAAAGGTCGAGGCCCTGCTGACCAAGCCGTTCGGATTTCCCTACGTCGTCCTGAACACCAAGTCCGGGCCGCTGGCCAAGAAAGAGGTTCGTCAGGCCATTCTGGCCGCGCTGAACATGAACGAGATGATGACCGCCGGCTTTGGCGATCCAAAGTTCTTCAGCGTCGAGGGCAACCACTATCCCAAGGGCTCGCTGTACTACAGCATGGCCGGCGCCGATCATTACAATGTCGGCGACCCCAAGAAGGCGGCGGCCATGGCCGCGGCAGCCGGATACAAGGACACGCCCATCCGCATCATGACCAGCAAGCAGTACGAGTTTCATTACCGCATCGCCCTGGTCATGGCCGAGGATCTGAAGAAGGCGGGGTTCAAGACGGACATCCAGGTGGTCGACTGGGCCACGCTGGTGCAGCGCCGCGCCGACCCGGCCCTGTGGGACATGTTCACCACGCACTCGCCGTTCCTGCCCGAGCCGACGCTGACGCCGCCCCAGCTGGGCGACGATGCGCCGGGCTGGTGGAAGACGCCGGCCAAGGACGAAGCGCTGAAGGCGTTCAACGCCGAATCGGATCTGAAGAAGCGCGGCCCGCTGTGGGGCAAGGTTCAGGAGGTCGTCTATGACGAGGTCCCCTACATCAAGGTCGCGAACTTTAACGGCCTGACCGCGCGGTCGAAGAAGCTGGAAGGCTATACGCCGATGCCGTGGCCGTCGTTCTGGAACACCGGCATCAAGAAATAGCCGGGGATTTCGGAAGCGCGCAGCGGACCCGGGCGGCACGTAGGTTGATCAAGAACAGATGATCAAATACGTCGCCCGTCGCGTCCTGGGAATGGCGGCGGTGCTTTTCATCGTCGCCATTCTTGTTTTCATGATCACCCGCCTGGCCCCGGGCGATCCCGCCGCCATCATGCTGGGCGACCAGGCCACCGCGGACGACATCGCGTCTCTGCGCGCCGTCTATGGCCTGAACAAACCGATCGCCACCCAGTTCTTCCTGTGGCTGGGGCAGGTGCTGCACGGCAACCTGGGCCAGTCGATCTTCCTGCAGCGCCCGGTCACCCAGGCGCTGTGGGAACGGGCCGAGCCGACCGGCCTTCTGACGTTGCTGTCGCTGAGCATCGCCCTTTTGATCGGCTTGCCCTGCGGGATCACCTCGGCGGTGTTTCGCGGGAAATGGATCGATCAGGTGTTCACCGGCGTGGCCATGGTGGGCGCCAGCATCCCCAGTTTCTGGTTCGGCCTGATCCTGATGCAGATCTTCGCCGTGGGGCTGGGGTGGTTCCCGGTGGCCGGGTACGGCGATCCGGGGGTGGGGCTGATGGTGCGGGTGCATCACCTGATCTTGCCGTCGACGGTGCTGGGCGTTCTGAACTCGGCGCTGATCATCCGGTTCACGCGCGCCAGCATGCTGGACGTCCTGGGCGACGATTACATCCGCACGGCGCGCGCCACCGGCTTGCCGGAGTACCGGGTGATCCTGAAACACGCCCTGCGAAACGCGCTGATCCCGGTGTTGACCGTCATCGGCCTGACGGCGGCGCTGCTGCTGGGCGGCGCGGTGGTGACCGAGACGGTGTTCGGTCTGCCCGGCATCGGCAACCTGGTGGTCAGCGCCGTGCTTCGTCGCGACTACCCGGTCATCCAGGGCGCCCTGCTGGTCATCGCGGCCATGTACGTGATGGTGAATCTGGCCATCGACCTGGCGTACCTGGTGATCGATCCACGGGTGAAGTACTAGGGGACTGGGCGCGCGCGGATGAAACTTTTCCTCACCAAGCTGTTCCGCCGCCGTCTGGTCCTGATCGGCGCGGTGATCCTGGGGCTGCAGATCCTGGCGGCGGTCTTCGCGTCGCTGATCTCGTCGTTCGATCCGATGGAGCTGAAGGTGATGGAACG
>JAXDMH010000511.1:0-3787 GCA_034666225.1 Myxococcales bacterium | reverse complement strand
TCTTGCTGCGCCTCCTCGCGGTTGGGTGCTTCCGGCGCTGCGGCCGCCGCCTGGGCGCGCAAGAGCCGCTTTTCGACGAAGTGCCGCTTCATGAAGATGATCGACTCGGTGATGCCGAGGATGATGTACCCGGTGATCATCACCAGGAAGATGAGCGCCTTGGTCACGCCGTTCATGGCCACCAGCAGACCGCAGCCCACCGCCAGCAACACAAGGCCCACCGTCTTGCGGTTGAACCGGATGTCCTTGAACGACCGAAAGCGGATGCGCGACACCATGAAATACGACAGCGTCAGCACCACGCCGGCGACGAACGTCTCGCTGATGACCCGATAAGGGACCTGCTGGGTGGCGATCACCATCAGGACCAGCACACTGGCGGCGGCCGGGATGCTGAGCCCCAGCGTGTATTTGCCGGGGCCGTGGTGTCCCGCCTCCTCCTCGCGGCGCGACAGCACGTTGAAGCGCGCCAGCCGCATGGCCCCGGCGCACACGTACAGCCCGGCGATGAAGATGCCGGCGCGGCCAAAGCTGGTCAGCCCCCATTTGTACACCAGCATGCCGGGCGCCGCGCCAAAGGTGATCACGTCGGCCAGCGAATCCAGCTCTCGTCCCAGATCGGTTTGCGTGCGCGTCAGCCGGGCCACCCGCCCGTCGGCGGTGTCGAAGAAGAACCCGAAGCAGATGGCCAGGGCCGCCTGGTAGAGATCGGCGCCCCCCTGGCCCGATGCCGACAGCGATATCGAAATAAAACCGCAGAAGACACTGGAGAGGGTGAACAGATTCGGAAGAATGTAGTAGGTCTTCCGGAAGTCCACGAGGCGAAGATACCATGTCGAAAGGTCACCGTTGATTCGAGCCGTCATCAACCTCCTGCTCATGGCAATTGTCACAATTGTCCTGGCACTGATCGCCATCGCCAGCGGCCTTTTCGACCGCAGTGGCGACACGGTGCTTTCCCTGGCCAGGTTCTGGTCGCGCCTGGTGCTGGGGTCGGCCGGTGTCAAGGTGGTGGTCAATCAGGCGGTGCCGCTTGACCCGCGACGGCCCTACATCTTCATGGCCAATCACCTCAGCGCCGCCGACATCTGGTCGCTGTACGTGGCCATTCCGGTCCCGGTGCGGATGATCGCCAAGAAACAGCTGACCAAGCTGCCCTTTGTCGGCTGGGCGATGCGGGTCGGACGCTTCATTTTCATCGACCGCCAGAACGGAACCTCCGCCCGGCGCAGCATCGAAGAGGCGGTGCGCCGGATTCACGAGGGGACGTCGGTGCTGATTTTTCCCGAGGGGACTCGCTCGCGCGACGGCAAGCTGGGCCCTTTCAAGAAAGGCGGCTTTCATCTGGCCGCCAACTCGGGCGCCGACATCGTGCCGGTGGGCATCCGCGGCTCGCGCGAGGTCATCCCCAAGGGCAGCGTCCTCATTCGAAAGGGCGTGGTGACCATCGAGATCGGCGCCCCCATCCCCGCCGCCGACATTCCAGAAGCCGAGCGCCCCGCCTTGCAAGAACGGGTGCGCGAGATCGTGATGACGTTATCGGGCCAAGAGTCCGCAACGCGCGACTACGCGACTAGAAGCGCGTAGAGCGTAGGCCGGCTTTGCCGGCCGGAGCTCATCGCGGGAGGTTCGGAGCCCGTCTGAGGGTTCCGAGCTAGTAGATGACCCGCATCATGGTCAGGCCTTGCGGCGGCGCGGTCACGCCGCCGATGGTGCGGTCACCGGTCTGCAGCATGCGGCCGATGGTCTCGGGCGGGAGGCGCCCGCGTCCGACGTCGACCAGTGTGCCAACCAGGATGCGCACCATGTTCTTCAGGAAGGCGGTCGCCTCCACCTCGAACGACAGCAGGCTGTCCTGACGTTCGACGTCCAGGCGACGAACGATGCGCACGGTGGTGCGCCTCTCGCAGTCAGAGGCGCGGAAGGCGCGGAAGTCGTGCTGGCCGCACAGTTCGCGCGCGGCCGCCTGCATGGCCGCCAGGTCCAGCGGCCGGCGGCAGTGCCAGCTGCGGCGGGCCTGCAACGGCGAGCGCACCAGGTGATTCCACACCTGGTACCGGTAGATCTTGCCGCGCGCCGAAAAGCGCGCGTCGAAATCGGGCGGCGCGTCGGCGACGTCCAGCAGCGCGATGTCCGGCGGCAAGATCGAGTTCAGCCCGCGCAGCAGACCGAGCGGCGGGATGGCAGCCTCCAGCGTGAAGTTGGCCACCTGACCGGCGGCGTGCACGCCGGCATCGGTTCGGCCAGCGCCGCGCACCAGGACCGTCTCGCCCGTCATCTCGGCGATGGCGTCTTCCAGATCGGCTTGCACCGTGCGCTGGCCCGGTTGACGTTGCCATCCGGCAAAGTCGGTGCCGTCGTACTCGATCAGGAGCCGGACGTTGCGGCTCAAAACTCGAACAGCAGGCCGGCCATCCAGGTGTCGTCGCCAAGGTGGATCTTGTTCGACGCGCCCAGGCCAGAGATGTCGGCGTGGCTGAACTCGACGAAGAGGTGGGTGTGGTTGACGCCCAGCTCGTCGTCGAAGGAGCGGGCGCCGTCCGGGTCGATGAAGTCCAGGACCAGCGACAACCCGGCCGCCACGTGCCAGCCCGGTACGCCGCCGCGGGCCCGGCCGCCGCTGGCGTCGGTGGCGATCTCGTCATTGGCGTCGTTCACCCGCCACAGCGCATAGTCGAGGCCGAGCTTGCCGTAGGGCACCAGCGGAAACCGGCGCTCCTGGAAGAAGTAGTCAAACCGGTAAACGGCCGACACCGAGAAGGGAATGATCTGGAAGTTCGACGAGTCGGCGGTGTTACCGGAGCCATTTTTCGCCGGATTCGTGCCGCTGACCGAGAAGTAGCCAACGGTCGCGCCCACCGCCAGCGAACCCATGCGACGGAAGAACTGATAGTCGAATTCCAGCTGGGTCATCAGGTGCGAACCCGAACCGAAGAAGGTCTGATACGGGTGGCGGTCCGCCCTGTTGAATTCGGAGTCGACATTGGGACGGTAGGGACCGAACCGCAGCTCGAAACCAAAGTGCTGGGGGCTGCGGTACAGCTTGGCCTCCTCGGGCAAGATCACCTGGGCCTCCACCACCGACGGTCGCGCCGCCAGCGTCGCCATGACCACCACCACCACGAACGCCGCCCGCGCAGCCCGCATCGGCGTCACGGGCGCCTTCGCCGTCGGCGCACAGCCAGCACGATCATCGACAGGACGACGCCCAAGGCGGGCACTGCCATCCAGCCCCGCGCCGTCGAGGGCGGCACCGCGCAATATCCCCCGGAGTCATGGCCGGGCTCCGTGGTCTGGTTGGGCATGGACGGATCGTCGGTGCGGTATCGATTGTAAAAATCGAAGCTGGCGATCGGTTTGCCAAAAACGACGGAGGGGACGCTGGGGTTCTTGTGCCTGTCGATGGCCACCACGCCGATGCCGTAATAAATGTCGTTCTGAAGGATCTTGATTCGCGCCGACGTCGCCGCCGCCGACAGCATGTCCGAACAGACAAAGGCGGGGTCCAGGCTCTCGACGGTCTGGCCGCCAGGGTGGCTGTCACTGCAGTTGGTCGCCGCGGTTTCAAAGCCGGGGGTGAACGAACCATCCGCGAACACTTGAAAGTCGTTGGCCCGGTTGCACAGGATCTGATAGCCGAGAATGCCGCTGGCGTCGTCCGTTGGAGCGAGCGGCGTCCAGTTGGCCACCAGAGCCTGGTTGCCTCCCTGGACGGTGACGTTGGCCGGCGCGGGGGGCGCCGTCAGATCGATGGGGACCTGTTTGGTCGCAAACACCTCGAACGTGC
>JAXDMH010000510.1:0-4552 GCA_034666225.1 Myxococcales bacterium | reverse complement strand
CGAAGATCTGCACCGCAAAACGCCGGCCGCCCAGGCTGGGCCACATCCGCCCCACCGCTTTGGCGGCGCCCCGGGTCAGGGCCTCGGCCGACAAAAATTCCGTGAACGTCAGCGCTGCGCCCAGCTCTTCACAGATGGTGCGGAACGGCAAATCCGTCACCGCCTCCATGGGAGCCAGCAGGACTGCCGGGGAAATTTCTAAGGCACCAACGCGCATGCGCCCGGCAGGATATACCAGAGAAGGTCTGCCAGGCACCCGCGACTCAAGCCTCCCGCCCGGCGGTGGGTTTTTCACCGCCGGGGGCGCGTTCGCGCTCTAGTGCTGGAAGCTGATTCCGTGGGACATCCCCACGGAGATCCTTCCTTTTGGAGCGATCGTCGGCATCTGCGCCTCGGACGGCTCCAGGCCGCGAGTCCTCGTTTCGCTGCCTCCCAGATCACCCGCCGGCGCCATTTTCAGGGCAAGGCGCCCGGATCCGGCCTCCCCATTCCCCACGCTCAACAACGAACAGACATAGATAAGATAGGTCAACATATTTCCCGCCCCTTTGATCCGCTCCCGCCACTCCCGCCCCCACCCCTGGTAACCCCCGCCGCCCGAAACCCGACCACCGCCCCGACCCCGAAACCACCCCGCCCGGATTCCCACCACCTCTTCCCGCCCGAGCCCGCCGTGCCTCCCTGGTCCGTACCCGCCACCCGTGCCGTGCCCTCCCCGCTTCCACATCCCCAAACTTGTCCCCGCCTGCCTCACCCGCTCCCACCCGTTGGCACTCTTCCCTACCGTTGTGGGCCTCTCGATCTCAGTATTTACTCTGATGCCCGGCGGTCTTCTAACATGTTTTCAAAATGCGAGTCAATAAAAATGAATTGGGAGATTTTTTTCGAACGTCTCTCGATTTCTTGTTTCGCCATTGTTTCGTCCGGTGTTTCGTCCGGTTCGATTTCAGTTCGCTGTCACAGTCCCGTAACAGGTCCCGTAACAGAAGAACCAACGCGGACGCACCATCCGAGATAACGCAGAACGGACGCATTTGTTTCATCGAAAAATTCACAAAATCAGCATGACCACCGCAGTGGTCATCACCAGGACCACCGGGGTCCTGGCGGTAGTGATCACTCTCACGGCTGTTGGTTGTCGACGCGAGAGTCCACCGACATCGGCCGCGCTGTCGGCGCCTGTCGGAAAACTGGCGCGGGTGTTCGATCCCTGGGCGCGTCAGCAGGCGCAAAACGCCACCGACTGGGAAAAAGCCAACGAGGACATAGGGCCTTTTGAAGGCGCTTCCGAAACCTCCGTGGACGGTGCGCGGCCCGTGAACACCAACGCAGACTACTGGACGCGGCTGGCGGGAATTGCCTGGCAGCGCGACGTCGATATCGATTTTGACGACGAGCCCGTCGATCTGGACGGCGACGGTGTCGCAGACACACGGCTGACCCGGCACATTCACGCACCGGGCGGCGTCCTGGCCAATCCGGCCGTCTTTGGCCTGGTTTCGACGCCCAACGATCCGCGCGGCCGCGTTGGAAAAATTTCGGTTTCCACTGGTTTTTTGGGGCTGCGCCAGCCCCTGGATGCCGAGGGACGGCCCACGGGACAGATCGGAATGACCTGTTTTCTGTGTCACGGCGCGGAGAACCCCGCCGACGGCAGCGTCGTCGCTGGGCTGGCCGCCGTGCTGTTCGATTACGGGCTGCTGCTGGCGACGGCACGCGTGCTGGACGACGGCGACGCAAGCAGCGTCGCGGATCGACGCAGGCACCGGTTTCCGTCGGGGCGCACCGAGCGCGCCCGCCTGCTGCTGGCGGGGCCGGGCCGCCAGGATCTGACCGGCGAGTTCGGGCTGGACGTGACGGTGCCCCATTTTCATTCAGCCTCGTATGAAGGCGCCGGGCGCCTTCGCCAGCGTCCAGGCGGCGTGGTCAATCCGATCAGCGTTCCCCCCGCGCTGTACACCGCGGGCCTCACTCTGCAGAATTGGTCGGGCTCAGAGAACAGTGGCGGTCCCTGGCTAGAGCGACTGATGGCCGCCGCAGGACAACCGGAACGCGAAACGCTGGTCGCTTTCCAGCTGGACGCCACCGATCGGACGCTGGCCCGGCGCGAGCTGCTGCTGGATCTGCGTAACCTGGGGACGCTGGGACTGCAGCACGACGCCTGGCCGGCGCTGTGGTGGGCGGATGCGATCTATGGCCGCGCCACCGTCGGTGCCGCCGAGTTGACGGCCATCCCGCCGATGTTCGCGGTGACGGCCGTGCGGCACACGTTGACGGCCGCGGCGGCGGGGTTGCGCCGCCCCGCCGCGGATGCCGCCAGCGTTGACCGCGGCAGGGCCATCTTCGTCGAGCGGACAGTGGGGGTGATCGCCAACCGCCAGATCTTGAAATCAGTGCCCAACGTTTATTCGGCGACAAAAGCGACTTTCGACGGTCCGCTGGGTGTCACGATCCTGTCGCCGATTGATCTGTCGCAGGCACTTTCGGCGAAAATTTCCGTTCGTTGCGCTGACTGTCACAATGCCGCTCCCTTGCAGCAAAGAGTGTCTCTGGCGGACCACCCGCCGCCGCTGGGGCGCTGCACGCACTGTCATCGTGACCACCCAGCGGATGACGATCGCGGCGCCCCCGTTTCCATCGCCCGGCTGTTGCCGGCACCACCCGTGCGCGCCGCAACCGAGGTGGCGGTTTGCATGCGCTGCCACCAGCAACACCGTGATTTTGGACCGCTGGTCTATTCGTCCAGTCAGCTTCTGCCATTTGACGCCGACGGCGACGGCAACGCGCAGGGGGACGAGGCCGACGATCTGGCGGCGGGCGGCATCGGGACGGAATCGCTGCTGGCCTTCGACGTGCCGCGACCGCAACGACCGGGCGGTCGGTTTACCGTCGACGTGCCGGTCATCAAAGATCCGCGGCGGGGCGGGCCGGTGACGACCATGCGCATGGGGGTTCCCTGGGTGCGGGTGGCGCCGCTGCGCGCGCTGTTCGCCACGGCGCCTTACCTGCACAACGGGTCGGTGCCGACGCTGCGGGCGCTGCTGGAACCGGCCAGCCGCCGCCCGGTCAGCTTTCCGCTGGGCGGGGCCGGGTTCGTCTTCGACACGCGCCTGCCCGGCAACCGCAACGTCGGGCACGAATTCGGAACCGGCCTGTCACCAGGCGAAAAAGAGGACCTGATCGCCTTCTTGCGCAGCCTTTAGAAAACAGGAAAAGCTGCGCAGACTTATTTGGCGTAATCGGTGGCGCGCGTCTCGCGGATGACCGCCACCTTGATCTGGCCCGGATAAGACAGCTCCGCCTCCACCTTGCGGGCAATGTCTTTGGACAGAATGCGAGCCTGCTGGTCGCTGACCCGGGAATTTTCCACGATGACCCGCACCTCGCGGCCGGCCTGGATGGCGAAGGCCCGTTCCACGCCCGGAAAGCTGGTGGCTATCTTCTCAAGGTCGAACAGGCGCTGGACGTACGACTCCAGCATCTCCCGGCGCGCGCCGGGGCGCTGGCTGGACAGCACGTTGGCGGCGTCGACCAGGTGATCCAGCACGTCGGTGGGCGCCACGTCGCCGTGGTGCGCTTCGATGGCGTGGCAGACGCGCGGCGGCTCGCCGTATTTCTTGGCCACCGAGGCGCCCACCACGCCGTGCGCGCCCTCGATCTCCTGGTCAATGGCCTTGCCGATGTCGTGCAGCAGGCCGGCCCGGCGCGCGGTCTTGACCGGCAGCCCCAGCTCGGCGGCCATGGCGCCGGCCAGAAAGCCGACCTCGATGGCGTGCTGAAGCAGGTTCTGGGCGTTGCTGGACCGGAACTTCAGCTTGCCGATCAGACGTATCAACTCGGGGTGCATGCGCCCCAGGCCCAGGTCGAAAGCGGCCTGCTCGCCCGCTTCCTTGCACTGCTGTTCGATCTCCTGGGTGGCTTTCTCCACCATCTCCTCGATGCGCGTCGGGTGAATGCGCCCGTCGGCGATGAGGCGGGTCAGGGCGATGCGGGCGATCTCGCGGCGCACCGGGTTGAAACACGAGATCACCACGGCGTCGGGCGTGTCGTCGATGATGAGGTCGATACCGGTGGCCGCCTCCAGCGCGCGGACATTGCGCCCCTCGCGTCCGATGATGCGCCCCTTCATGTCGTCGGACGGCAACGGCACGGTCGACACCGTCCGTTCAGCCACGAACTCGCCGGCATAGCGCTGGATGGCCGCCGAGATGATCATCTTGGACTTCTCTTCGGCGACCAGGTGCGCCTCGTCCTCGATCTTCTTGATGTCGTCGGCGATCGACCGGCGCGCTTCGTCGCGCAGCTCGGACAGCAATTGATTGCGCGCCTCGGCGGCGGTCATGCCGGCGATCTTCTCCATGCGGGCCTTGGCTTCTGCCGCTTGATTCGCCGCGCTGCGGGCCGACGCCTCGGCCGCCGACTCGCGCCCGGTGATCTGCTTTTCCTGGCGGCGCAGGTCTTCTTCCTGCTGGCGCAGCTCGCGCTCGCTCTTTTCCAGGCCCCGTTCGCGGGTGGCCAGATCGCCCTGGCGCTTTTCCAGCTCGACCTGGCG
>JAXDMH010000509.1:0-3267 GCA_034666225.1 Myxococcales bacterium | reverse complement strand
CGGACGTTCGCCGAGCAACCGTCGGACCTGATCCTGTCGGTCGACGCAGAAAAATTCTGTGAGGCTCATCGAGATTTTTTGCCGGTGATAGCGTTTCAACCTCGTGAGACGGTCGGATAGACTCGGCGGCCTTCACCGGAACAAAGGAGGCCTCGTGAATCTCGTGAATACGCGCACTCCGCTATTTCTCGCTGTCACCTTGGCTGCATCGCTTGGCTGCACCATCAGCGGTCCGATGGGACCTCCGGTCACCTATCCGGCGCCGGGCGGGTATTCGGCACCGCCCGCGGCGTCGGGGGGCCCCATCGAAGCCGGCTGCAGCTTCAACGCCGGCCAGGTGCAGGGTGATCCGGGCGCCGTCTTCCAGATCGCCTGCCCCCCCGGCTGCGAGAGCACCGGCGGGCTGTGGGGTACGGATGTCTACACCGCTGATTCGGCGATCTGTCGGGCGGGGATTCACGCGGGCGCCATCACGCCCGCGGGCGGCGTGGTCACCATCCAGATCCAGCCGGGGCGGCCTGCCTACCGAGGGGCCGCCCGCAATGGCATCACGTCCAGCGACTACGGCAGCTATGCGCGCAGCTATGTTGTCATGGCCTCGGCGGGGACAGTGACGGGCACGGTGACCGGCGCGCCGCCGGGACCGCCGCCGGGCGCGGTCCCCGGTCAGCAGCAGGCGATCGAAGCCGGCTGCAGCTTCAATGCGACCCAGATTCAGGACGGCCCGGGCGCGGCGCGCTTGATCGCCTGTCCCCCAGGTTGCGCCCAGCAAAGCGGCTTGTGGGGGACCGACGTCTATACTGCCGACTCGGGCATCTGTCGCGCCGCGATCCACGCCGGAATGATCACCGACGGGGGCGGAATGGTGGTGGTCGTCCTGGACGCCGGTCGACCCGCCTATCGGGGCAGCGTCCGTTACGGGATCACCTCGTCGGACTACGGCAGCTACGAAAAAAGCTTTCATCTGCAGCGGCCCTAGTCACGACCCATTTCGCTATTTGCCGTCGGTGTGGGCGATGCCCGCACAGCTGGACGCCTGCCGTCGGCGCCCCGCGCGGCGGCGATCTTCGTCAGCTGACAGCGGGAAAAGTGCCGTTTTTGGGCAGGCGCAGAGCAGGCCGCCGCCGAAACCCGGCGATTTTCCCCGAACCTGACGACGGCACGGACGCTGCACTGGGATCGGTTGAACCCCATTCAACCCATCGAGACCTTCCGCCGATAGCCGGCGGACGAATTCGAAGGCAACCCCCAGGAGGAGTCCTATGTTCATCCGCAAGCGTCAGTCTGGTTTCACGCTGGTCGAGTTGATGATCGTCGTTGCGATCATCGGCATCCTGGCCGCCGTGGCTATCCCCGCCTTCTCGAAGTACATCAAAAGGTCACGCACCGCCGAGGCGGTCGGCCACCTGAACAAGATGTGGGCCGGGTCGGTCACCTATTACGAGACCGATCACGTTGACGCCACCGGGAACGCCATCGCCAAGCAGTTCCCTTCGCTGGCCAAGGCCGCCACGCTGGAAGCCGCCAAGGAGTGCGGCTGCCTGGACACCGGCAAGTGCCCCGGTGGCGCCGTCGCCTGGAAGCAGCCGGAGTGGGTGGCCCTGCAGTTCTCCATCCCCGATCCACACCTGTTCCTCCCGCACTACACCAGCACCGGCACCGGCAAGGACGCGACGTTCACCGCCGAGGCCACGGGCGACATGGACTGCAACGGCACCGCGTCTGACTTCAAGCGTGTCGGTCTGCTGGACGGCAACGGCGACGTCAGCGGCAGCCGGGCACCGATCATCACCAACGAGCTCGAGTAACCACCACGGCGGCCCACTGGCGGCCGCTCCTGTTTTTCAAGGCCTCGGCGGAACAATTTCCGCCGGGGCCTTTCTTGTTGGATGTCGGTATTGAATATCGGTCAATATTTCGATCGTGCTAAATTGCTTCGATGGATAGCCGTCTGGCCAGCACTCTGGATGACCTGAAAGCGCGGTTTCGTCCGGGAACCATCAAGAAGGCGACGACCTATTACCTGTCGCTGGGCGAGGGCAACGGGCAGAAATGGACCGTCAAGCTGTCTCCCACCGCCTGCGAGGTTGTGGCCGGGAAGACCGAGAACGCTGACTGCGTCCTCAAGACGTCGGGCGACCTTTTCATGAAACTGGTGGGCGGGACCTGGAAGCCGGGCGCCGTCGATTTCCTTTCGGGAAAGATCAAAACCAACGACCTCGACCTGCTCAGAAATTTGCAGACGGCCTTCGGGATCTGATGAGCAATCTGACGAGTTCGTGAGGAAGCAGGCAATCGAGTAAGATGCCGCCGGTCCATGGCAGCCCAACGTAGAGTCCGCCTCCAAATCGACGAACGCCGCGCGCGGCTTTTGGAACTGGGGATGAAACTCTTCTCCCACCACTCGTACGATGACATCTCGATCGACGACGTGGCCCAGGCGGCGGGGATGTCCAAGGGCCTGCTGTATCACTACTTCGGCGGCAAGCGAGAGTTCTACGTCGAGACCATCCGGCAGGCGTCGCTGCGACTGCGCAGCGTGACCGAGCCCGATCCCAAACTGCAGCCGGGCGCGCGTCTTCGGGCGGCGGTCGACGCGCATCTGACCTACGTGCAGGAGCACGGCCCGGTGTACGCCGCCATCTACCGCGGCGGCGCCGCCGTCGCCAAGGAGATGCAAGCGATCCTGGAAGAACACCGCGAGGTGGTCTTGAGATACTTCCTGCGCGATTTCCGGGTAACCAAACCGCGACCGGTGTTGCGGGCGGCCCTGCGGGCCTGGATCGGCATGGTGGAGGGCGCCTGCCTGGACTGGATCGCCCATCCCGAGCTGAAGCGCGATGATCTGCGCGATCTGCTGATCGCCAGCTATGCGGCGGTTCTGGCCAAAGCGGTCGAGCTTGACCCCAAGTTGGCGCGCATACTGGATAACCTGCTCCGCAGGACGCCGGCCGCCAGCTAGGGCCGCTGGCGAGCCGACCGGGTCAGCGTCGCTATTGACTATTATTCAATAACGAGCTAAGAACTCCGGAAGAGAGGCTGGGCATGGCGAGCTTCCTGCGTGACAACGATGACCTGCAGTATTACCTGCAGGACGGGATCGACTGGGAGACGGTGGTCTCCGTCAGCGAACTGGGGTATCGCCTTGCCGACGGGTTCAAGAACGCAGCCGAGGGGCTGGCCTTCTATCGGGAGATCGCCGAGATGGTCGGCGAGTTCGTCGCCGAGGAGATCGCCCCGCACGTCGCCGAGATAGACCGCGAAGGA
>JAXDMH010000508.1:0-5005 GCA_034666225.1 Myxococcales bacterium | reverse complement strand
AACGCAGCTTTCCTGCTGCCGTCCACACTGACGCTGGAGGTGACGAACGCGCAGCTTGAGTCGGCACTCAACCTCAACATCAAGGTGCCGTTCCTCGTCACCGCGGCCGTCATCCCTGCGATGCGCGAAGCCGGCGGCGGCAGCGTCATCAACGTCGGGTCCATCAACGGGGTCACGGGCATGGCAGGCGCGGCGCTCTACGGCGCCACCAAATCCGCTGTGCACTCGCTCACCAAGTCGTGGGCAGCGGAGTTCGCCGGATTCGGTATTCGGGTCAACACCGTCGCGCCGGGACCCACCGCAGTGGAGTGGAGTGAGCCGTTCCACGACGTGCTGGAAAAGATGGTCAGCCAGGTCCCGAGCCAGCGACTGTCAAAGCCGGAAGAGGTCGCGGCGGTAGCCGTCTTTCTGGCCGGCGATGACGCCTCGCACATCCACGGTGCGACGATCCCCGTCGACGGCGGCATGTCGGCGGTCTGGTCGCGCTAACGCGAAGTGCGGCTGTCCTCGCGAAGCGGCATCACCAGCTCGGCGAGCCAGCTGAACACTGCGATCAGGAAGCCGCCGAGCACCGCCGCGCCAAAGCTGTCGACGTCGAGCTTGCTGGACAGGCCGGCGGTGATCGCCAGCAGCGCCGCATTCACGACAAGCAGGAAGAGCCCGAGGGTCAGCACGATCAGAGGCAGGCTGAGCAGGCGTAGCACCGGCCCCAGAATCATGTTGACAATCGAAAACAGGAACGCGACCCACAGATAGGTGCCGAAGCCGCCGTAAACGTGGATGCCCGGCACGATCTTCGCCACCAGCCCCATGATCACGGCGAGCACGACGACGCGTAGTGCCGTTCGTAGCAGCATGGCGTGAGTGTGTCAGACAGTGACCTGGGTCAGGGCTGCTTCGATCACGTCGAGGCCTTCGCGCAGCAGATGCTCCGGCATGACGAGTGGAGGCAGGAAGCGCAGCACGTTGCCGTACGTGCCGCAGGTAAGCACCACGAGCCCGGCGACGTGGCACGCGTGCGCCACTTCCTGAGCGGCCGCCGGGTACGGATCGGTCGTGCCGGGCTCCACCAATTCGATCGCCAGCATCGCGCCGCGGCCACGAACGTCGCCGATGACGGAATGGCGCTGCTGCATCTCCCGCAGCCGGGGAAGCATGAGCTTCTCGATGCGTTGTGCAGCCCCGATGAGGTCGAGCTCTTCGATGGTGCGGATGGCACCCAGCGCGGCGGCGCACGCCACGGGGTTGCCGCCGTACGTTCCGCCGAGTCCGCCGATGTGAACGGAGTCCATCAAGCCGGCCCGCCCGGTGACGGCCGCGAGCGGTAAGCCACCGGCGATCCCTTTGGCGGTGGTGATGAGGTCGGGCACCACACCCTCGTGCTCGCAGGCGAACCACGCGCCCGTGCGTCCGAAGCCGGTCTGGATTTCGTCGGCGACGAAGACGATGCCGTGTTCCTCGCAATACTCGGCGAGCCGCGGCAGGAAACCCGCGCCAGGAACGATGAATCCGCCCTCACCCTGGATCGGCTCGATGAGTACGGCGGCCACGTTGCGCGCACCGATCTGGGCATCGATTTCGGCGATTGCCTGCTCGGCTGCTTCGGGTCCGCAGCGTTCCGGGCCAGTAGGCCAGCGGTAGGGATAGGCCATCGGAAAGCGATAGATCTCCGGGGCAAAAGGCCCGAAGCCGTTCTTGTACGGCATGTTTTTGGCCGTCAACGCCATCGTGAGGTTGGTACGCCCGTGGTACGCGTGATCGAACACGACGACGGCTTGGCGCCCCGTCGCCACCCGGGCAATCTTGATCGCATTCTCCACCGCTTCGGCGCCGGAATTGAACAGCGCCGAGCGCTTGTCATGATCGCCCGGGGTGAGCCGTGCGAGCTCTTCGCAGACCGCGACGTAGCCCTCGTACGGCGTGACCATGAAGCAGGTGTGGGTGAATTGCTCGACCTGCTCGCGGACATTGGCCACCACGTGTGCGGCGGCGTTGCCGACGCTGACTACGGCGATGCCAGAACCGAAATCAATAAAAGAATTGCCATCAACGTCGACCAGCACTCCCCCGCCGGCGCGCTCGATGAAGACCGGCAGTGTGGTGGAGACACCCCCCGCCACCGTGGCCGAGCGTCGATCCAGCAACTCCAGGGAACGCGGGCCGGGCACCTCGGTGACGAGCCGGCGTACCTGCTCCAGATCGGGGCCGCCGGTCCTGGTCGCGCTGGGTGATTCGCTCACGGCTAGGCCTCCTGGGTGACGCACTGCAGTCTGCAAATTACCGGGACGTAACCTTCCGGGTCACACATGCTGGTGAATCAGCCCTGGTTAGGCGTGATTATGAAGGAGTTCGACGTGGATCGACCCCAGTCGCGACGCGCGATAGTGCGTCTCGCAGGAGCCCTGGTGAGCATGGCCCTAGCCGCCGGGTTGGTGGCATGCGGGTCGAGCTCGTCATCGAGTTCACCAGCTCCGAGCTCGTCCGCCTCACCCAGCCCGAGCCTCCCGTCGTCGCCCGGCGCAGGCAAGAAGTTTTACGTCTCCGTCGGCGATTCCTACGCCGCCGGCTACCAGCCTTCCGCCACCGGCAAGACCGGCGTGACCTCGACCACCGGGTTCGTCTACCGGCTCGCGTCCAAGGCCACCGTGCATGGCAGCAAGCTCACCGTGGTCAACTTCGCCTGCGCCGGAGCCACCACCACCTCGCTCTTGAACCAAAACGGCTGCGGCCCCGACCGGCTGGGCCCCGATGCCGCGAGCTATCCCACTACGACCCAGGCGAAGGCTGCGACCGACTTCATTGCTGCCCATCGCCAGGACGTGGGACTGGTCTCGGTGTCGATCAGCGGTAACGACGTCACCGCGTGCGGCAAGGTTGCCTCCGCCGACGTCGCTTCCTGCCTGACCACCGCGCTGGTGAAGGTCAAGGCCAACCTGGCGACGTTCCTCACCCAGCTCCGCGCCGCGGCAGGCCCCGACATTCCGATCGTCGGAATCACCTATCCGGACGTCATCCTCGGCGCCTACGTGAGCGGCTCGGCCACCGGCAAGACCCTGGCGTCGCTGTCTGTGCCCGCTTTCCGGAGCCTGATCAATCCGGCGCTGAAAGCGCAATACGACGCGATCGGCGCCACTTTCATCGACGTCACGGCCGCCACTGATGCCTATGTCCCGTTCACGCAAACGACCACGTTCGCTCCGTACGGGACGGTGCCGGTCGCCGTCGCCAAGGCCTGCCAGCTGACCTTCTACTGCCAGTTTCACGACATCCACCCGCACGACGCCGGCTACCAACTCATTGCCGACCTCATCAAGAAGACGCTGCCGGCCTGACTCAGGCCACCTGGCGCGGCGGTCCCGGGCGCGGCCGGTTTCGATTGCCATCCTCGGTGCCGCGGGGCACCGAAAGCATGCCGGTGTCCATGACGTCGGCCGCCACCTCACGCAGTTTGCGGTGGCTGCCCTGGCTGGTGATTCTCAGCAGGTCGAACGCCGCCTCGCGGGTGATCTTGTGACTGGCCATCAGAATCCCGATGGCGATGCCGATATCGCGATTTGATTCGACCGCGATTTGCAGGGTCGCGGCCTTGTGGTTGGCGATCTGGGTGGCCAATGCCCAGGCGGCATGCGTCGCCAGCAAAAGGCCCATCGGCAGATCGTCGTCACTGAAAGCACCGCGCTCGCGGGAGTACAGGTTCAGGCAGCCGACGACGTCGTCAGCTTCGATCTCCAAGCGAAACGACAGCATGCTGGCGACGCCGAACTCCTCGGAAACCCGACGTCCGAATTCTGGCCAAAGCGGATCGTTGGCGATGTCGTCCGGACGGAAAATGGTGTCCTCGACGATCGCGTCGAGGCAGGGCCCCGAGCCGAGCGCGTATTGAAGTTTGTCAGCCTGCGATGCCCTCGGATCGGTGGAGGCCACCGTGTCAAAGCGGGGGGCGCGGTATTGGGTAATGCTCGCCCATTCGGTGCCCGGAATCCGCTTGACCGCCGATCGGATCAGCCCGTCAAGGACGCCGCCCTCGCCGGAGCGGGCCGTTATCTCGCGGCCGATCTCGGCGAACGTGGCGACCAATTCACGGGGTCCGACGGCCTCGAGTGGATTGACAACAGTCATGTGTGGGTGCTCCTGCCAGCTACCGACCGTTTTCTGGAGCCAGTAACACGTAGAACTTAAAGCTACCCCGGCCGCCTGCCGGGGCGGTGCACATCCCACGGAATGCGTGGCGCTTAACTGTCGCGAACACGCGGCGCCGTTCAAGGCCCCGCGCGCACCGGAAGGGAATCTGGCGATGGCGATGCAATGGAAGATCGGCGACGTTCGCATCACAAAGATTGTTGAGCACGAACTACCTATCCCATTGAACGGGTTGCTGGTCGACGTCGCGGAAGAGGTGATCGCGCGAAACTCTTGGCTCACCCCGGATTTCGTGACGCCGGAGGGACTCGCCAAGCTGTCGATTCACGGTTTGGTCATCGACACCGGCGAGCGCCGCATCCTGGTCGATACGTGCGTTGGAAATCTGCGTGAAGGCCTCGTCATGCCGCCCTTACCCAGTGATTTACCGGCGGCGCTGGCCGAGGCCGGCTACGCGGTGGATGACATCGACACCGTGATCTGTACCCACTTGCATTTCGATCACGTCGGCTGGAATACCCGGCTCCAGGACGGCGAATGGGTCGTGACGTTCCCGAATGCCCGGTATCTCATCGGACGGGCCGAATGGGAGCACTGGCAGGTCACTCAGAGCGAATACGGCAACAACCTCGGGGACACCGTGCAACCCCTCGTCGACGCGGGCGCGGCCGACTTCGTAGACACCGATCACCAGGTATGCGCGCAGGTTCGCCTCACGCCGACGCCCGGCCACACGCCGGGCCATGTGAGCGTCGTGATTGACAGTGGTGGTGAGCGGGCCGTCGTCACTGGCGATATGGCTCACCACCCGATCCAGTTCTCCGAACCGGATATCGCGGCGCCCGCAGACAGCGATTCCCCTCAG
>JAXDMH010000507.1:0-4315 GCA_034666225.1 Myxococcales bacterium | reverse complement strand
CGTTCTGGTTTCCGGTGCTGGTGGCGGCTGCGCTGTCGGCGTTCACGTCCCCCGATCGCTCCCCGTACTTTGCTGTTCGCGTCGTCTGAGGAGGCTTGCGCATGCGCAGGGGTTTGTTCCTGATCCTGTGCTCGGTGATTTCGGCCTGCACGGCCAGCATTGAAGGTGCCCGAACCGGCGGAAAAAACGACGGGCCCGGCCCCACCCAGAACGACGGCGGCAGCGGCGGCGGATCGCCCGACGGCGGCCCGCCGGCCGCCAACGACGCGGCCGCCATGGACGTGGGCCCGCCTGATCAACTCGGCCAGCCCGGCGACGACGCGGGTGACCCCGACGCCTTTCGTTTGATCTGGCCCAACGAAACCAGCGCGGCCAATTCCGATCCCTGGTTGATGGCGCACCACGAAGAGATCACCGAGCTGCGGCCGCGCGCGCTGATCCTTCACTTTGCGAATGGGCACAACATCAACGCCATCATGGCGCGCTGGAACCTGATGGCGCTGGCCTTCAGCGAAGGCAGCACCTATCACGCCTACAGCAACCCGGCGGCCAGACCGTTCGTCACCCATCAGCTGGTCAAGCTGGTCGATCTGACCGACCGCGTGGTCCCGCCGGGCTGGACGGCGCCCAACAGCACCAAGATGCCGCGCCTCAACGGCGGCATCGACTTTGGGCAACTGTACAACCAGACCTACGCCGACCTGTACGCCTTCCCCGATCCGGCCAACCCGGCGCACAACCTCACGCTGTGCGAGTTGATCCAAAAAGGGGTCATCAACGAGCTCTTCGTCGCCTTCAACAAGACAGGCACCGACGGCAATGTCCCGGAGATCATCGAGTACAAGCAGATCTACGACGCCAACGACCGACCCATCCCCGGGCGATTCGATCCTTACGCCGGCAACGGAAACTTCGAACCCGCCGACCTGCCGCAAGCCAAGGCCTGCGGCCGATCGCTGCGCGTCGACTTCATCGAGATGACCGGCATCATCAGCGGCGCCATGCACGTCTTCAGCCACAACATCGAGCACATGGGAGAACGAACGCTGCCCAGCTATCGGCGTTTCTACTATCCGTTTTTCAACATGGACTTCGACGCGCGTTTTCAAACACCGTTTCGTGACTGGTACGGCGTGTCCGTCAATGGCACCGCGGGCAACTTCATCACGTACAGCGGGCCAAACGTCGCGCGCTGGACCTGCCCCAGCGACAGCTCATGCGCCGGTCGCAGCGGCACCATGGACCCTCTCGATCAAGGCTACGGCAACAGTCATTACGCGCCGAACTCGCGCAACTCGTACGACATGGGCAACACCCAGATGGTCATGACCCGCTGCGAACACTACGGCCTGCAGGACGGGCCCGGTGGCAAGGATCTCCAGTCGCCGTACAGCAGCGCCACCGTGGCCAAGCTGGCCGCCAAATATGGCAGCGACGGCAACGGCGGCGGCTGGCAGGTCTACCTTTACCAAAGCCTCCCCGGCTATCACAGCGGCGCCAAGCTCCCCGACGGCACGCCCATCAAAAACTTCTGGCCGTATCTATTTTATTAAGGACCCTGGGAGGGTCCTTAGACCCCCGCGTTCGAGTGTCGCCGGGCTAAGCCCACCGACACTCACCGCGATCTATTAACGCCCCTGGGTGGGTCCTTAGACCCCCGCGTTCGAGTGTCGCCGGGCCAAGCCCGTCGACACTCACCGCGATCTATTAACGCCCCTGGGTGGGTCCTTGGCGGAAAGGGGTCGAAATCGGCTGGCCGGTCTTGGCGTCTTCCAGACGTTGCTGCGAACGATACGAGCTGAAGATCCCGATGTTGAATCCCGTACGCAGGTTCGTGCCGATGCGGTCGACGTCGCTGCTCGCCGCGATTTGATCGCGCAGGCGCTGCAGCAACACCTGCTCGGTGCCTGCAAAGTCCGGCTCGCCGCCGCCCGGCGACGTCGGCAAGAAACCGAACACCATGATGGTGCGACTGCGCTGGGCGCCAATCTGCAGCGTGTCGGTCACGCGCACGTTCTGCAGTGGCAGGTCCGCCGTCAGCGACTGCCCGCGCGCAATCCCCGCCGGCAGCGGCGCCGCCGGCCGCGCCAGCACGAAGGAGATCGCCAGGCTGACCACCAACAGCGTCGCCGCGCCGCTCACGATGATGCGATCGCGTCCGTCGTTCTTCAGCGCCTCCATCCGCACCGGATCGGGCATCCCGCCGCGAATCACGATGCTCCCCACCAGCAGATCGTGCAGCCCGCGCTTCAGCGGATGAAAAGGCACCACCAGCACGCACCCCAGAAACAGGACCAGCGACAGCGTCCCGGTAAAAATCTGCACCCATTCGACGTGCAGGAACGGCAACAGCGTCACCGCGGCCAGTCCGATGCTGTTCTGGTACACCATGAAACTGACCGCCGCATAGCGGATCAGTGATCGATCGACCGACAGCAACGATCCGTCCAGCTTGACGACCTGCAGCCCCAGCAGTCGCTTGCCCAGCGTTCGGCCGCCGCCCAGACGGCTTTGCAGAACACCGGCGTAAAGCAGGCTGAGGGCCAGTCCGATGAACACGCCGTCTTCGCCCAGGCGCAAGAACAGCGCACGCAGCGGCAGCGACAACAGCCAGCCCACCGCTCCCAGAAAAATCGCGTCCAGCAGATCGGCCAGGACCCGGATCCAGAAACCGGCGATGCGCCCGTAGGCGACCAGTGGCGGCACGTCTTCCATCAGAAGAGGCCCACGAGAGTCCCAACGAAGAAGCGAATGTTCATTCCGACCTCGACAAATGACGCCAGCTACTTATCGCGATGACCGACGGGGACCTGGACGGGGGGATAGCGCGTTCAGATCCTTATCACAGGTGGAAATGTCTTCGGGCCCTTGCGGTTTCTTTACTAGCTGATTGCCAAGGCCGCCCTGTCGCCGCCGCCGGCGTCGGTATCGTCTGCGCCCGTCGCTGGGCAACCCATTCCAATAGACTGTTTTTAAAGGCTTTTTGTGGCCAACGGCAAAAGCCGACCTGCCTTCCCAGCGCTGGCCCGACAGGTTGGGTGATCGCTTACTCCAGGCCGCCGCTACTATTATGTGGGCCAGGCGAATCGTTTGACGCGAATCGTTCGACCATCGCCAGGTACTAAATTGTGTATCGATGTACGTACGACCGGTGCTAACGTCTTCTCGATAGCCCCCTTCGTTGCACTTGAGCGTCTGCTCGAGTGTTCAGTTTAAGAATATTTAGTTGATAGCCGAAGGTTCTGGGGTGGTGGTACCGCGGGGTCAGCGATCTTCCGCTTCGCGCGCGTAATAGGCCTTGATGGCGCGCGATTCGAACTCGAGTCCGACCTGAGAACAAATTCGCGTCCGCCATTTCGAGACAGTTGGAGGTCTTCCATGATCGATCGTTCGGCATTTCGAGGAACGGCGTCGGTGATGGCACGTTGGTGCTTGACCACCGTGGCTTTGGCGGCCGCTGCTGTCGGGTGCTCGGCCGGCGAGATTGGGGGCTCCTCCAGCGGGCCGGGACCCACGCCCACGGGTGGTACCACCGGGAACCCCAACAACAACAACCCGCCCCCTCCCATGAACTTCGTGGCCGAGCAGGGCGGTCTGCGCCGGCTGACGATTCCTGAGCTTCGCAACGCCGTCTCCGATCTGTTCGGCGCCAACATGACGCTCACGACGGAGTTCGAACCGGACACCGCGCTCAGTGGCTTCGCCTCGATCGGCGCCGCGCGCGTGCAGCTGTCGGCGTCGTTCGTGGAACAGCTGGAAGCTGCCTCAATGGACGTGTCAGGCCGGGTCATGTCCGACACGGCCGGCCGCGCCGCTCTGGTCGGATGCATGCCGGCGGGCACGACCGACGACGCCTGCACAGGCCAGTTCCTGAAGAAGTTCGGACGCCGGGTCTGGCGTCGCCCGCTGACCGACGCGGAGGTGACCCGGTACGTGGGCGTTGCCAATAACGCGCAGACGACCGTCGCTGATTTTTACCAGGGTCTGCGGTACGCAATCGCAGGTCTGTTGCAGTCGCCCAATTTCATCTACCGCATGGAGATTGGCGCCAATCCCGCCGCCAACGGTCAGCTGTCCTTCGACGACTATCAACTGGCCACGCGCCTTTCGTTCTTTCTGTGGAACAGCATACCTGACGACACGCTGCTGGACGCCGCCGACGCGCACCAGTTGACCAAGTCCGGTGGTCTCATGACCCAGGCGCAGCGCCTGCTGGCATCGCCCCGCGCCGCCAACGCCATGCAGACGTTCTTCACCGAGCTGTACCGGTTGAGCGACCTCGATAACCTTCCTCAGCTGGACACCATCTTCCCGC
>JAXDMH010000506.1:0-7508 GCA_034666225.1 Myxococcales bacterium | reverse complement strand
GTCTTGTCCCTGCACCACGGCCTGGCCCAAGACCCGCGCCTGCGGATCCAGCACCCGAACCGTGACGTCGTAAACCAAGGCCGTGTTGTTGTACGTGTCGCTTTTCCACTCCTTGATCTCGGCAATCAACGCGACGGGTGCGCCAGTCTTGGCCAGCGCCAGCGCGACGTCCGTCGAGCGCATGGCCGGCGACGCAACCACCGGCGTGATGCGATAGCCGCGCGCCGCGAGCCCTCGTTGCATGGCCATCCCAAAGTCAGTTGCCAGCGGATGACCGCTCTTGGTGTTCACGTCGAATGGGTTGCCGAAGCCGCCCCGGGACAGTCCAACGAAGGTCGGAGTCTTCTGGCCGGAAACCACCTCGGACCGCTGGTCGTGAGCCGCCACCGCCAGCCAGATCGTTCCCTGATGGGTCACGTGCGGCGTGGCCAGATCGTAGGCGTGTTTTCGCCCGATCGCGCAACCAGCGGATGCGATGACGACAAAGATACAGAGGATCGGCCAGGCACGTTTGCTGTTCATGGGTGCAGGATATGAAAATGTATGGCCGCAGCAAAGAGTACGGATGAATGTGCTCGCTCAACCACCGCCTGCTCGCCTTCCACCGCATCCCGCCTTCCTGCTTCGGCTTCGTCTCCATCTGGTCGGGTGTCGTGGCGGGTGGTCGACGCGGCACGGTCGACGCGCGGCGCTGGCATCGACGGTGACGGTCGCGTTTGCGCGGCGTTGTTTACGCAGCGCCCGCCCCCGTTTTTGTGAGAAGGTCGGCGGCAGAATGGACGACCAGGAACTGGCCGGCATCGCCCGCGACTCGTGTCCGCACTGCGGCCAGCGCGTGAAGGTGGCGGCCTGGAAACTGATTCCCAGCAGCTATGGCAACGCGACGGTCACCTGCGCGGCCTGCGGCAAGGAAAGTCAGGTCGCCGGCCGCACCCGGATCGGGGCAACGCTGGTCGGCACCGGCGGAATGGTCATCGGCATGTGGACTTATTACCTGATCTTCGATCACCAGGCGTCTCTGCCCGCCGCGATCTTCGGGTTTGTGGTGGCGGCCTATGTGGCTGGCCGCCTGACGATGCGACTGGACCCGCCGGAATTCGCCGACTGAAACTGGTCTGGCTACCCGGGATGTTAGTGGCTAGGCTGTGCCCGATGTATCGATCGCGTGGCACTCTGGTTTTGATCAGCGCCTTTTCCATCGTGGCCGCGTGTCTTGGCTCGTCCTGCCAGAAAGACGAAGGTGCGGTGGTGGTCGAAGACGCCGCCAGCGGTCGCAGCGATACCTTTGTCACCTTGCCGGAAGCCGGCCCCTCCGACGAGATCGAGATCGACGGCGCGGTGTCTGGCGATGATGGCGGCGGCGATGCTGCGGCTAGCAGTGACGGCGGCCCGATCGACGGTGCGGGACTTGATCTGGCGGCTGACAGCCCAGCGGGTACGCTGCCAAACGGGCAGCCCTGCCAGACCAATGGTTCGTGCGGCAGCAACTTCTGTGTCGACGGGGTGTGCTGTGACAGTGCCTGCGACACCGGTGATCCCGTGCGGTGCAACGCTTGCTCGATGGCCAAGACCGGACAGAAGGACGGTGTCTGCGCTCCCGACAACGCGCAGAACAAGATCAAGTGCGGCGAGACCTGCGGCCAGGCGGCTCCGAACGTTCCCGGCGTCGTGGCGATGTATTGCGTTCAAGGGCGCTGTGTCGTCAGCCCCCAGCCCGTCGTGGTCGCCACCTGCGCCGGCAGCGAACTGGATCTGTGCTCCCCCAGCTACGCGTGCATCCAGTCCACTGCCAGGACCGCCCGCTGCATGGCGACCCTCTGTCCGCAAGCGGGAGATTGCTGCTGCACACTGCCCGGGAACGCCACCCAACGGTTGTGCCTGAGCCAGAGCCTGTGCAACAACGGACGCGTTTGCACGTCGCAGTGACGTGATTGAAGACTGAAGACCGTCGCGTCAGATCTTCTCCCAGCGCTGTGATTCTGCCGCCCGGAAGACGGCGTCGATCACCCGCATGTTCGCCACCGCGCCTTGCATGTCGTTGCGCACGGGCTGGCCGCCACGGATCGCCGCCGAGAAGGCCTGCCACTGCAGCGTGTAGTGATTGGCCGCCGGGATCGCCAGCGCCTCGGCTCTTTCGGCGGCCGTTTGCTTGACGGTGAAGTCGGGGGTGACGGCGACGCCGTCGTCGACGAAGATCTGGCAGGGGCGGTCGTGGGGCGCGTTGAAGGGGATCGCAACCTCGATGTGCCCCTTGGTGCCGAAAACGTGCACGCCTTGATAGCGCACGTGCTGGGTGCCGACGGTGAACGTCGCTTGCCCGCCGCCGAAATCAAGAATGGCCGAGGTGAGGCGGTCAACGCCACTGGCCGGGTCGCGATCGCAGATGCCGGTCACCCGCCGCGGCTCGCCGGCGAAAAGTAGCCGGGCGACGTTGATGGCATAGCAGCCGACGTCGTAGAGGGCGCCGCCGCCGGCCTCCTTCTGATTGCGGATGTTGGCGGGGTCGCTGTTGTTGTACGAAAAGGCGATCTGCACGGCGCGCAGGTCACCGATGCGGCCGTCGCCGATCACCTGGATAACCTTGTCCCACTGCGGGTGGTAACGGACCATGAACGCCTCGGCGATGATCCGTCCGGTTTGCCGCTGCACCTCGGCCAGCTCCTCGGCCTGGGCGGCGGTCATGGCGATCGGTTTTTCGCAAAGGACGTGCTTGCCGGCGCGCGCCGCCGCGATCGACCAGGGCACGTGCAGGTTGTTGGGCAGCGGGTTATAGACGGCCTCGATGTCGGGATCGGCCAGCAGCTCTTCATAGCTGCCGTACGCGTGGGGCGCGCCGGCGGTGGCGGCGGCTTGCCTGGCCTTGTCCAGCGACCGGGAGGCCAGGGCGTGCAGCTGGGCCAGAGGGGCGCCGCGCATGGCGGGGATGGCCGCCATCAGCGCGAAGCGACTGGCGCCCAGGACGCCCCAGCGGACGGGCCTGTCGCCCCCATCTTGTTTGCTCATGGCGGCCATCGTATCAAGGTTGGGCCATGAACTCCGTCGCCCCTCCCGAGATCGGATACGCCCCCGTCAGCGGCCTTCGGCTGTACTACGAAATCCACGGCCCGGCGAATCCGGGCCAGCCGGACAAGCCACCTCTGGTGCTGTTGCACGGGGGCGGCGACACCATCGAGACGTCATTTGGTGACGTCCTGCCGGCGCTGGCCCGCACCCGGCGGGTCATCGCCTTCGAGCAACAGGGTTACGGCCACACCGCCGACGTCGTCGACCGTCCGTTCTCGTTCGAGCAATCGGCCGACGACACCGCCGCGTTGCTGGCTCATCTGCGCGTCGAGCGCGCCGACCTTTGGGGGTTCAGCAACGGCGGCACCATCGCGTTGCAGGTGGCGATCCGGCACCCGCGCGTCGTGCGCAAGCTGCTCCCGACGTCGACGTTCTTCAAACGCGACGGCGCTGATCCCTGGTTCTGGGAGGCGATGAAGAACGCGCGGCTGGAGAACATGCCGATGGAGCTGCAGGAGGCCTATCGGCGGGTGGCGCCCCATCCGGAGAACCTGCGTTTGTTTCATGACAAGGCGGCCCAGCGGATGCGCGCGTTCAAGGACATTCCGGACGACGCCCTTCGCACCATCGCGGCGCCGACGCTGGTGCTGGTCGGCGACGCCGACGTGGTGCGGCCCGAGCATGCCGTCGAACTGTTCCGCCTGATCCCGAACGCCCAGCTGGCCGTTCTGCCCGGGACCGATCACGCGGCGATCATGACGCGGACCGAGCTGTTGCTGCCGATGATCAACCGGTTTCTCGACGGTGCGCCAGAGACGAAGGCATGAAGACCAAGCGCCGTTGCTTCTGGGCGGGCGACGACCCCCTGATGACCGCCTATCACGACGAGGAGTGGGGCGTCCCGGAACGCGACGGCCGCGCCCTGTGGGAAAAACTGATGCTGGATGGTTTCCAGGCCGGGCTGGCCTGGATCACCGTGCTGCGAAAGCGGGATGCGTTTCGTGAGGCCTTTGCCGGTTTTCAGCCGGCCAAGGTGGCCCGCTTTGGCGAGCGTGACGTCGTGCGCCTGCTGGACAACGCCGGCATCATCCGCTCGCGCGCCAAGATCGCGGCGACGATCGCGGGCGCGCGCATCTACTGCGAGATGGCCGATCGCGGAGAAGACTTCGCCACGTTCTGCTGGTCGTTCACGGGCGGCAAGGTTCTCAAGGGCGACGGCCGCACGCTGCCGGCCCGCACCGACCTGTCCGAGGCGGTCTCGAAAGAACTGAAGCGGCGCGGCTTCAAGTTCGTCGGCCCGACGATCGTCTACGCCTGGATGCAGGCGGTGGGGATCGTGAACGACCACGCGGCGCAATGCTTCCGCCGCCGGAACCCCTCATCCTAACCTTCTCCCCGCAGGCGGGGAGAAGGGACCGGAAGGGATCCGGCCGCTAGTTATCGGTGAAGGCGCTGAGCGCCTTGCTGCGCGACAGGTGGCGCAGCTTGTTCAGCGCCTTGGCTTCGATCTGGCGGATGCGCTCGCGGGTGACGGAGAAGTCCTGGCCCACCTCTTCCAGGGTGTGGTCGGTCTTTTCGCCGATGCCGA
Organism: Myxococcales bacterium; assembly: GCA_034666225.1. Lineage (GTDB taxonomy): Bacteria > Myxococcota_A > Polyangia > Fen-1088 > Fen-1088 > DATKEU01. The sequence goes on along the minus strand of JAXDMH010000506.1, from coordinate 2,917 downwards.
AGCGCATGCGCAGGACCTTCTCTTCACGCGGCGTCAGCGTGGCCAGCACCTTGCGCGTCTGTTCGGCAAGGTTCATGGAGATGACAGCGTCGGCGGGAGAAAGGATGCTCTTGTCCTCGATGAAGTCGCCCAGGTGGGCGTCCTCTTCGGTGCCCACCGGGGCGTCCAGCGAGATCGGTTCCTTGGCCAGCTTCAGGACCTTCCGGATCTTGTCCAGGGGAAGCTCCATCTTCTCGGCGATCTCGTCCGGCGTCGGTTCGCGTCCCAGCTCTTGGGTCAGATAACGCGTGGTGCGCATCAGCGTGTTCATCGTCTCGATCATGTGCACCGGAATGCGGATGGTGCGGGCCTGGTCGGCGATGGCGCGCGTGATGGCCTGGCGGATCCACCAGGTGGCGTAGGTGGAAAATTTGAAGCCGCGTTTATAGTCGAACTTGTCGACGGCCTTCATAAGGCCGATGTTGCCCTCCTGGATCAGGTCCAGGAACTGCAAACCGCGGTTCGTGTACTTCTTGCCGATCGACACCACCAGGCGCAGGTTGGCCTCGATCAGCTCGGCCTTGGCTTTCTCCGCCACGCGTTCGCCGGCCTGGATCTCGCGCACGGTCTCGCGCAGGACGTTTTCCCCCAGCTTGGCTTCCGATTCGACCTTGGTGATGCGCTTTTGCGCGGTGGTGATCACCCGCGACATCTGCTCGATGTCGTCGGCGCGCAGGCCCAGTTTCTTGGCCACGGCCCGCTGTCGCAACGGCGAGGAACGGATCTCGCGCAGGGTCTTGCGGAACTCTTTCAACGACAGGCCCGACTTCTGCTCGCTGTCGGTGATGTCGCGGTTGGCCTGGGCGATGCGATCGACGAACTCTTTCAGCTTGAGGATGATCCCGTCGACCTGCTTTTTGTGCAGGCGCAGCTCCTGCAGCGCGGCCAGGATCTTCTGCTTCACCTCGTCGACCTCGGCGCGGTACTTCTTCTTCGTCGCGTCCGAGACCTTGGCCTGCAGTTTTTCGCTGACCTTTTCCTGCTCGCGCCACAGGCGGCGAACCTTGTCGATGACCTTGCAGACCCGATCGATGTGGAACTGCTCGTCGAAATCCTCGTCCTCGTCGTCGATGTCGTTGACGACGTCCTTGACGCGGATGGTTTGCTTGCGCAGCTTCTCGCCCAGGTCAAGAATCTCTTCGATGGCGACCGACGAGTTCAGCACCGCCTGCAGGACACGGCGCTGGCCGTCCTCGATGCGCTTGGCGATCTCGACTTCACCTTCACGCCGCAGCAGCGAGACCGAACCCATCTTTCGCAGGTACAGGCGCACGGGATCGGTGGCCGTCGAATAGCCGTCGCTGTCCTCGTCCTCCTCCTTGGCCTCCTTCTTCACGACGACTTCTTCGCTGTCGCCGTCCACTTCTTCCTCGACGTCGGCGGCCGCCTCGTCCTTTGTGGCGGCAAGCCAGTCATCCATCTGTTCGGGGACGGGGACGGTCTCCGGCAGGTGCTCGGCGCCGGCTGCGGCGCGCGGGACGCGAGCCACCTCCGGTCCGTCATCGGTGGTGGGGGTATCCTGGGTCTCGGGTCGGTTGGCGCGCATCAATCGGTCACGGTGCGCGTTCTTTGGCATTAAGGCAATCATTACGTGAGACTTTCTGCTCAACGAATTGCGGCAATGAGGGGTAAGATGGCGTCATGAACGGATCCGACAAGAGAAAGCAGAGCCTGTACTTCCCGGAGGAGATGCTGAAGGAGATCGCCAACGAAGCGATGCGGCAGGACCGATCCCTGTCGTGGATCGTCCAGAAAGCCTGGAAAGCCGCCCGCAAGGACATGCTGAGCATTCCTTCCATGAGCGACCAGCCAGGCGGGGACGTGCCCCCAAATCCCAAAAAATAACGGGCAGGAAACCCGCGACCGGCCCAGATTTTATTAGGCCGGCGGTCAGCATCAGGATTGGCTCGAACCAGCCGACACATTCTCAGGGTATACGTATGCGCGCAATGAAAGGAAGCAATGGCTGATCGAGTTTATCTGCATGGTGACTACCTGGAACCGTCTGACCGGAACGCCGGCAGCACCGTTTACTGCGGGTTCTGCGATGGTTTTTGCCTGCCAGAGCACCTGTACAACGAACACGAGATTGACCAGAGCGTGCTGCGCCTGAACGCCAACAAGAAGGCGCTTTATCGCAAGGAATCGAGCCAGAAAGCGCGGCGCTCGGCAGGCGCGCCCAACTATTTTGACGGCACCGCGGATCCCGGCTGAATGTAGGTCCGGGCCGGTCACCTGATTCAGTGACGCCGCCGGCGCCTGCCCGCGGCCAGCGCCAGCGCAGCCAGCGCCACCAGCAGCCCTGACGGGCGCGTCTCGACCGCGCCCGCGCCGCCCATATCGGCGACGGTGCAGCCCGCCGATGCATGGCCGGTGACGCCGTTCCCGCCCCCGCCCGCGCCGGCCGTTCCTCCGGCCTTGCCGCCGGTGCCCGACCCGCCGCCGCTGCCCGTTCCCGCTGCGGCCCCGCCCGACCCGGAGGCCCCACCCGTGCCGGCCCTGGTGCCGCCCGAGCCGCTGGCCCCGCCCGTCCCCGCGGCCCCGCCCGTGCCGTCGTGAACCGGCGCCGTGCAGCCCAGGATCCCGCACGCCGTGGCCACATCCAGGTTGGCCAGCGCGGTCGACGCTTGATCCAGCTGCGCCTGTTTCGAGGCGCCAAACTGCTTGCGCTGGTCGAACAGCATCTTGACGATCTTCAGCTCGGCGTCGGTATAGACCGTGCCGACGCTGCGCTGGAGCGTTGTCAGGGATTTGTACTGCAGTTGATTGGTCGGCTCGACCATCGTTCCTTCGCCATAGTCGTTCCAGGTGGCGATCTGCAGCGGATCGCCGGCGTACTTGCCCAGCTCGAAGGTCGACTGGAAGGTGTCGCCGCCTT
>JAXDMH010000505.1:0-3048 GCA_034666225.1 Myxococcales bacterium | reverse complement strand
ATCCCGCGCTGGCGGTCGCGTTCGCGGTGGCTGGTGCGCCGGCCCTCATCGTTGGTGTCGTCGGCGCTTGCCGGTCCGATCGGATCGCTCAGGCCCAACCTGACAGGCCGTTTGCGGCGCCCGTCGTGGCGCCGTGGCGCCCGCCGCACAGCACGCCCGCCCGGTGGCGGTGCCGGGGATCGACGACGCCATCGCCCTCGACGCAAGCGACGCCCAGGTGTGCGTCGTCCGGCGCGGCGGCGGCGTCGCCTGCCGGGGCCAGGACCTGGACGTCTCTGGCCGGATCGCGGCGACCGACCTCGTGCCCCGCGCCATCAATGGACCGAACGAGGGACCGAGTGCGGTCAGCGCCTTGCGCGCCTCCGGTCTCTGGCGGTCGCCGATCGCTCGGGACGGATCCAACCGCTGTTCGTGCGCGACGCCAGGGGCTGGCGCTCCCGGGAAGGCGCCACCTGGCGGCCGGTGACGATGCCCGTCTCGCCGCTGGTCGGTATGGGCGTCAAGGCACGCCACGTTTCCCGCGACCAGTCAGTGCGGCGTCGATCGCAGCGAACGCCTGGTCTGCGCCACCCGGGTGCCAACCGGTAGCCGGCCCGGCGGTTCGTGGCACCTGTGGGTCGCAGCGACCAAGGATCGCTTCATCGAAGCAACGTCGCAGTTCTTCGATCAAAGCAAGCCGGTGGTGTGCGGCCGGACCAAGGCACAAGGTCGCCTGCTTTCGGGTGGCAGAGGCGACTGGTAACCCGGAGATCGCGCTGGGGCAGCAGCCGCCAGGGCCCCCGCGGCCCGACGGCACGCCCCCGAAGTAGTCGTTCGTCTCCAGTTGCAGATCAGTCGCTGGGAGGAGGATTGACGGCCAAGACCTGGCGATAGGCTTCGCTGATGCGCGCCACCTCGGCCGGATCAGCGGCCAGCTCACCGGCACGGGCGGCGCGGTCAAGGTCGAACACCGCCCACGCCTTGGCCTCGTTCGGCATCGTCGCGTAACGCGGCACCATGTGCGCGTGGAAGTGCGGCGAGCTCTCTCCCATCGCCGCCGTGTAGATGCGCAGGGCCCCCGTCACCTCTTCCAGTTGCCGTTGAAAGTGGCGCAGGGCCAACCCGAAGTTGCGGGCTTCCCGGTCGTCGAAATGCGCCGGCCCCGGCACATGCCGGCGGCTGATGAGCAGCATCCACCCAGGAACGCCGCACGGCTGCCCGGTATGGCGAACGTGCCACAAGTCGTTCTCGAAAATCGGGGTGGGCCGGGCGGGGCCTGACAGCGACGTGCAGACAGCGCAGGACGGGGCAGAGATCGAGGCGCTCACGGCGGGCAGTTTACCTTGCCCGGTCGACCGGTGGCGGCAAACGTGAAACGCCTTTCGCAGCAATCACACCCAGGGTTGTAAGGTCGGCGGCGGCGGAGGCGGCGCTGGCGTTCCTGTTCTTCGAACTGGCCGCTTGCATTCAGGACGACCCGATGCCGGTGGTGCCGCCGATCATCCATCCCGTAGACACCGCTGGCGCTTCCGCGGAATTCTGTAAGGACCCGCGCGATGGATGCACTGACGACAAGATGCGGCTGTTATCGTTCGTCGGTCAAAGCGTCGTTTTCCTTTTGGTGGCCGTGGGTTGTGCCCGCGTCCGGAGCGGCGGCGTGTCGCCGCCGACCCCGCCCGCCAAGGACGCCGCCGCGAACGGCGGGCCCATGGACGCCTTGGACGCCGCGATCAACCGGCCGCCAGCGGTTGACGCCGGAGCCGTCGACGCCTGCGCGATGGCGATCGCCGCTGGCAGCACGCAGGGCTGTGATTTTTACGCCCTGACCCCGCCGCCAATAGGGAGCGCCCTGGACGGCTCCTGTTTCGTCGCCATGCTGGCCAACACCTGGACCGCCCCGGTTGCCATCCAGGTTGCATACGGCGGGCAGGCGCTGGACGTCGCGCGGATCGCCAGGGTGCCCATCGCATCGGGGATGGCGCTCAGCTACGAACCTTTGCCAGGCGGACAGCTGGCTCCGGGACAGATGGCGTTGCTGTTTCTGGCGAATGGACCGGTGGACAGCGGCTCGCCGCTGGCCGACATGCACGTCGATTGCCCGGTTCCGGCCGGCGTCACCGTCGATCCCGCCGTGCACGGCACCGGCTTCGGCAAACCGTTTCGCATCACCACCAGCGCTCCCGTGGCGGCGTACGACATCTATCCCTATGGGGGCGCCTCCAGTCACATCTCCAGCGCGACGTTGCTGATTCCGACGTCCGCCTGGGGAACGAATTACATCGCCGCCGCCGGCTACACGGTGGACGCCGATCTCCACAACCAGCATTCCGTCAACGTCGTCGCCATCCACGACGGGACCGAGGTGACCATCAACCCGACTGCGCCGATCGTCGGCGCCGCGGGCGTGCCCGGTGGCGTGCCCGGGCAGCCACGGACCTACAACCTGGCCAGCGGTCAGATGCTGCAACTCTTGCAACCCCTGCCCCTGTCCGGCAGCGCGATCAGCGCCAACAAGGTCGTCGGCGTCTGGGGCGGAACCACCTGCATGAACATCCCTGTCGGTTGGAGCGCGTGCGATTCGGCGCACCAACAGCTGGTCCCCGTGAACCTGCTGGGATTCGAATATACGGCGGTCAGCTACCGAGATCGCCTGGCCGGCAAACCCGAAACCGTCCCCTGGACCGTGATCGGCGCCGTCGATGGCACCACGCTGCGATACGATCCCGCGCCCCCGCGCGGCGCGCCCGGCGTGCTCAACCGAGGCGAAACCGTCGAGCTGGACGCCACCGCTCCGTTCAACGTCCGTAGCCAGGACGCCCAACATCCTTTCTACCTGGCTGGTCACATGACCGGCTGGCTGAAGATCAGCGACGACCCCGGCCCCGGCGATCCCGAGACCGTCAACACCGTTCCCCCGCAGCAGTGGCGGACCTCTTACACGTTTCTCACCGACGCCACCTACAGCAACTCTCACCTGGTGTTCACGCGCCAGAAGATGGGCGGCACCTTTTACGACGTCACCCTCGATTGCCTGGGCACGCTGGGCGGCTGGGCGCCCATCGGCGGCGA
>JAXDMH010000504.1:0-8521 GCA_034666225.1 Myxococcales bacterium | reverse complement strand
GCCGAAGCGCTGTCGGGGCAGGCCCGCCTCTACGAGGAGACCGAGCGCTGGGACCTGGCCGTCGAATCGATGCGCCGGCTGATCAGCCGGGCCACCGACCTCAAGCAGAAGGTCGATCTCAACTATCGCCTCGGAAAGATCTTCGACGAGCAGATGAAGGATCCGGAGCCCGCCCAGGAGTACCTGGTCGAGGCGCTGTCGCTGGATCCCACGCACGTGCCGTCGATGCTGTCGCTGCTGGGGATCTACAAGCGGCGCGGCGACTGGCTGAAGGCTGCGCAGCTGATGGTGCGGGCGGAGGCCAACACCATCAACCCGCTGGAGAAGACCCGCCTTCTGCACGAGGGCGGCAAGATCTTCCAAGACAAACTGGCCGACGAGGCGCAGGCGGCCACGCTGTTCGCGCGCGTCTTGCAACTGGATCCCGAGCACGTCGAGGCGGCCGAACCGCTGTCGGAGATCTACTTTCGGCGCGAGGAATGGGCGCCGCTGGTTCCCATTCTTGAGATGCTGGCCCGCAAGGCCGATCGCAAGACCAACCGCGAGCTGACGCTGCTGTACCACCGGCTGGCCAAGGCGGCCGACCGGCTGGGCGAGAACGAGAAGGCGATCAAGTACTACAAGCAGTCGTACGATCTCGATTCGACGTATCTGCCGACGCTGGTCGATCGGGCGGCGCTGCTGTACCGCCTGGAACACTGGGACGACGCCTTCCGCATCTACCAGACCATCCTGGTCCACCACCGCGACGCGCAGAAGGACGAGGAGATCGTCGACATCTTCTTCCGCCTGGGGCGCATCAAGCTGAAGCTGGGCGAGCGCACCAAGGCCGTGAACATGTTCGAGAAGGCGCTGGAGATTCAGCCCGGCCACCGGGCCACGCTGGGCGCCTTGACCGATCTTTACACCGACGCCGGTGACTGGGAGGCGGTCATCAAGCAAAAGCGGGCGCTGCTGGCCTCGCAGGCCACCGACAGCGAAGAGAAGTTCAACCTGTCAGAGCAGATCGCCCAGATCTACAAGGACAAGCTGAACAACCCGCAGAAGGCCATCGCCGCGCACCTGGAAGCGTTGAACCACAAGCCATCCGACCGGCAGCTGCTGCACAACCTCCTGGACCTCTTCAGCGACACCAAGCAGTGGAAGAAGGCCATGGAGATCTTGATGAAGCTGGCCGAGCTGGAGACGGGCAAGCTGAAGGCCCGTTACCTGGTCGCGGCCGGCAACATCGCCAACTACGAGCTGCACTCCACCGACGACGCGGTCGAGCTGTACAACCAAGCGCTGGATCATGATCCGGACGACCTCAAGGCGTTCGAGCGCATCGACAAGATCATGACGGTCAAGAAGGACTGGCAGAACCAGGAGCGCAACTACCGTCGGATGATCAAGCGCATCGGGCAGGATCCACCGGCCGACAAGAAGCCGACGCAGATCGCCCTGTGGCACGCCCTGGGCGAGATCTACCGGTCACGCCAGAAGAACTACAAGGCGGCGGTGGCGGCCTTTGAAGTTTGCGTGCAGCTGGATCCCACGGCGGTGGCCCGACACCAGATCCTGGCCGAGCTGTACCAGATGTCCGGCCCCGAGACCTATGACAAGGCGGTGCAGGAGTACCGGCACCTGGTCAAGTCGACCGACGACTTTGCCCAGATGGCCGTGCACATGAAGACGCTGCGCCGGTTGTTCCTTGAAATGCGCCAGTACGACCGCGCCTGGTGCGTGACCGCGGCGCTGATGTTCTTGCGCAAGGCCGACGCCGAGGAGACGCAGTTCTTCGAGCAGTACCGGGCCAAGGGGTTCGTGCGGGCCCGGGCGCGCATGACCGAAGAGCTGTGGATGAAGAACGTCTATCATCCCGACGAGGACCGTTACATCTCGCACGTGTTCGCCACGGTCAGCCAGGGCGTGGCGGCGGCGCGCGCCAAGGAGCACAAGGACTGGGGGCTGAAGCGCAAGGACCGGCGCGACATCGCCACCGATCAGCTGCTGTTCAGCAAGGTGTTCAATTACATCAACCAGGTGCTGGGTGTGCCGCAGCCCGAGCTGTACCTGCGCCCAGAATCGCCGGGCGAGCTGGACATGGCCAACGCGCGCGAAAAGGGGCACCTGGTGCCGTCGTTCGTGGTGGGGGCAAGCCTCCTGCAAGGGCGCCCGGAGAGAGAGCTGGCCTACGTCATCGGCAAGAAGCTGACCATGATGCGGCCGGATCACTTCGTGCGCTGGCCGACGGTGGTGCCGACCATCGCCGAGCTGAAGGTGGTGTTCCTGGCGGCCCTGCGCCTGGTGCAGCCAAAGTTCGAGGTGCGGGCCGACCTGCAACAACCGGTCGGTCAATATCTGGATCACCTGCGCAAGGTCATTCCGCCGCAGAACCTGGAACAGCTGGGCGTGGTGGTGCAGCGGTTCATCGGCGCCAAGGCCGAGGCCGACCTGCACAAGTGGTCGAACGCTGTCGACCTGACGTCGACGCGCGCCGGCTTCCTGATGTGCGGCGATCTGGACATCGCCGTGCGGCTGGTGCAGTCGGAACCGGTCACGGTCGGCGTCGTCGATCCCAAGGAGAAGATCAAGGACCTCATCCACTGGTCGATCTCCGACGAGTACTTCACGCTGCGCGAGCATCTGGGCCTCGTGATCGGCCAGTAGGGCGGGCCCGGCGTCATGGCGTGGGCCCTGCTGATCGCGCAGATCGTCGCCGTGGCGGCGGCTGGGATCATGCTGGGGCGGTTGGTGGCACGTCGGCGCGCGGAGGCCTGGTCGGCGGGCATGCGCCAGGTGACGCAGGCGATCGGGGCGGCGGCCGCCACCGAGCGCGAAGAGATCCTGCGCACGGCGGCGATCTCGGCGCGCGACGAGGCTCGTGGGCTGGGCGCCGCGTTCGAGACGTTTTGTCAGGTCCGTGAAGCCGAGCTCGCGGCGGTCCAGGCCCGGGTGGCCCGTCGCTCGGAAGAGCTGGCCGCCCGCAGCACCGACGCAGCGGCGCAACGCAAGCGCCTGGAAGAAGGAAAAGCGCGGGCCACGGAGCGCGAGAAGGAAGCGCGGGGGGCACGCGACGAGGTCACCGCCCAGCAGCGGGCGGCGCAGCTGTCCCTGGAACAGCGGGCCGGCGAGACCAAGGCGGCCGTTCGCGCCGCCCTGATCGAAAGCGAGCTGGAAGAGACACGCCTCCAGGCTTCGCAGTCCCTGCGCGCCGTCGATCAAGTGCCTCCCGACGAACGTTCGCGCGACGCCAAGCGCATCATGAGCATCGCCGTGGGGCGGTTCTCCGGCCACTACCTGACCGAACGACTGCTGTCGATGGTGCCGCTGCCCCCCGGCAACGCCGCCGAGATCATCGTCGGACGCGACGAAGCCAACCTGCGCGCCATCGAGTCGGTGGCCGGGGTCAAGCTGTCGCTGCTGGAGACGCGCGACGCGATTCGCCTGGAGGGCCTGGACGGCGTGGGCCGCGAGGTGGCCCGCCGCTGCCTGGCGCGCCTGGCCCGGGCCCCCGCCGGCGCCGTGATCGAACCGGGGCGCGTCGCCGAGACGACGCGCGAGATCTCGTCACAGCTGGATCGCGAGCTGATGGATCTGGGGCGGCGGGCCTTCGCCGACCTGCAGATTCCGGCCGCGCACGCCGAGATCGTCAAGCTGGTGGGCCGTCTCAACTACCGCACCAGCTTCACGCAAAATCAGTGGAAGCACGCTATCGAAGCCGCTTTCCTGTGCGGCATGATGGCCGACGAGATGGATCTGGACATCAAGCTGGCCCGTCGCGCCGCCCTGATGCACGACATCGGCAAGGCGCTGACGCACGAGCTGGACGGCTCGCACGCCGTGATCGGCGCCGATTACGCCCGGCGCCTGGGCGAGCAGGAGCTGGTGGCCAACGCCATCGGCGCCCACCACACCGACGAGCCGTTCAACAGCCCGTACGCGTATCTGGTCGCCGCCGCCGACGCCATGTCCGGCGCCCGCCCCGGCGCGCGCCGCCAGATGGAGGACAACTACGTCGCCCGCCTGGACGACCTGGAACGAATCACCCGCAGCTTCCGCGGCATCGAAGAGGCGTTCGCCGTGCAGGGCGGGCGCGAGGTGCGCATCTACGTCAAGGAAGCCCACGTCGACGACCTGGGCGCGGTGAACCTGTCGTCAGAAGTGGCCAAAAAGATCTCGACCGAGATGACCTTCCCGGGCCAAATTCGCGTCACCGTGATCCGCGAATTCAAAGCGACAGAAACAGCCAACTAGCGCGAGTCCCGCCGATGAACGTCGTCATTCCGCCGCTGTTTTTCTATGTGCTGGGCACCATGCTGGTCGTCTTCGGCGCCTTGCGCGTGTTCACCCTGGGCCGCCGCCGCCCCGAGCGCGAGCTGGGCGAGGACAACGACTCGCGGGCCGGCGAGCGTCGCCGTCACCTGCGCTTCGGAATCATCTGGATGCTGATGGGGATCTTCCTGATCGTGTCGACGGCGGGCGTGCTCAAGATGCGCTCGTTTTTCTAATTCGGAACCCTCAGAGGGTTCCGAACCTCCCGCTCTACGCGCTCCTAGCCGCGCTGGCTTTTACATGCCGGTTCCGCAGCAGGATCAGGGCCGGCAGCGCCGCGATGGCCGCCAGCAGGCAGGCCACCTCGCCCAGGATGGCCATGGCTCCGAACCCTTGCAGGGCCTGGTTGCGCGCCGCCAGCAGCGACCCGTAACCGACGATGGTGGTCCATGAACACAGCGCCACTGCCGCTCCGGTAGAGATCACCGCCTTGATGATGTTGCCCTCCTCGCGATAGCGGGTCACCACGTTCAGGGCGTATTCGGCCCCGATGCCGAAGGTGATGGGCAGGGCGATGAAGTTCAGGAACGTCACGCGCACGCCCGCCCATCCGGCGCCGCCCACCATGATCAGCACGCCCAGGATCAACGTCGCCACCGTCATGGCCGCGGCCGCCCTCGGGCGAATGGTGAGGGCAATGATGAACAGCACGGCAATCAGCGAGACGCCGGTGGCAATGGGCCCGTCGTGCAGGACGGAACGGATCATGGCGCCGAACACCACCGCCGACCCAGACGTCTCCAGCACCTTTCCGTTCGGCAAGGACAGCTTTTGCAGGACGGTGGCGATGCGCAGCAGGTCCCGGCCGTTCCACACCGAAACGCCCTGCTCGGGCGGATACACCAGCACCACCCGACCGACGCTGCCGTCCACCTCGGTGAAGGGGCGGCGGGCGATGGGCGGCAGATCCGCGGGGCCGACCTCGCGCAAGCCCGGAGGCGGATCGATCTCGCCCAGCTGCTTTCGTTCCTTTTCGTTCAAGACCTCCAGCGCCGGATCATGGGCCAGCTTGCGGATCTGACCGATCACCTTCAGCTTGCGCTGCTGCACCTCGGGCGTCCCCGGCAACAGATCGTAGATGGTGGCGATCTGCCCGATGACGGGGGGCCCGGGCAGGTCGACGTCCTGCTTGCGGATGGTGGCCTTGATCATCTCCACCTCGTCGATGGCATCGGCCAGGATGATCGTCGGTGAAGGCCAGCGCCCGAAGATCCGGTCAAAGCTCTTGTTGAACTGCTTGGTGTCCTCCGACGTGTTCACCTTGGAGTTCAGCTTGCGAAAATCGTATTCGAACGGGTCACTCAGAAAATGGGTCAGCCCCAGCAGCGCCACCAGCGAAGCGGCGCCGAAGACGACCGCCACCTTGGCCGGGTTGCGCCCCAGGGCCCGCGCCATGGGCGCCAGATCCAGCGGCGGGCGCGGCGTCTTCTTTTCGGGTTGGGGACGCCGATCCAGCAGGATCAGCAGAGCCGGCAGCACCGTGAACGTGGCCACCCAGCAGGCCAGGGCACCCACCGCCCCCATCACGCCGAACTGATAAAAGCCGCGAAAGCTGGTGACCATCAGCGACGCGTAAGCCGCCGAAGCGGCGATGGCCGCCACCAGCGTCCCCCGCCAGACGCCGCCGATGGCCGAGGCCAGCGCCTGGTCGGCCGGCTGGCCCTGGCCGCGCTGCTCCTCATAGCGCGACATCAGCACGATGGCGTAGTTGATGCCGTTGCCGATGATGATCGACCCCAGGAAGGCCGTCGACGAATTGAGATAGCCGAACGACAGATCAGCGACCGCGAAGGCCACGATGGTCCCCAGCGCCGCCGGAATGCCGGTCAGCGGAATCGCCCGCCAGCGCCTGAAATAAAGCCCGATAGAGAGCCCGACCAGCGACAGACAGGTCAGCGTCACCGAAAGGATGTCCCGCTCGACCGCGTGCCGGACGGCGATGGCGGTGGTGACGGGGCCGGCCACCTCCGCCTTCATTTGCGGGTGATAGCGGGGCGGGGGATCGGCGGCGATCAGCTCATGGGCCGCCTTCCACAGCGCCTCGCCGGCGTTCTCGACGAACAGCCCTCCCGGGGGCAGCGCCGCGATCCACAGGTATTCGCCGTTGTTGCTGCTGAACAGACCGTTCGGGAACTTGTCATCGATGCCGCTGCCGCCGGAGTGCCCGATGCGTTTCTGCATCGATTCCAGTGATTCCTCGTCGCCCAGCGACACGAACAGAGGATTCTTGCGCTTGTTGATCTCCGTGCGCAGCCGATCGCGGATGCCCTCCAGGTCGTCCTCGGCGACGTACAGCCACTTGTTGCGCTGAAAGAAATCGCGGACGTCGCGAACGTGGTAGGTCGCCAGCGCCACCACCGACGGGGGGAGGGCGTGCAGTTTTTCAGTCAGCGCCTCGGCATAACGAAGGTTTGCCGCCGGATCGGGCGAGCGAATGCCGATCAGCAGCAGCGACAGATCGCCGAGGCGCCGCTGCGTCCGGACCAGCGCCACCACACCAGGGTCGTTGCTGGGCAAAAGCTCCGAAAAAGCGGTCTTCAGTTGCAGCCGCTTGGCCAGCAGCGCGCCACCGCACCCGATCAGCGCGGCGATGATCAACACGATGACCGGCCGTTCGGCGACCCATCGGTGATAGCCAGTGACGCGGCTGTGCGGGGGCAAGGCCATGGCCGCTCGAAGGTATCAGGGATTCCCGGCGAGGGGGACCACGCACGTCACCCCTCGCCTGGTCAGCCAAGCAAGGGTAGGGTGTCGGGCATGTCGCTCCTGCGCCGCTCGCTGGACGAGTTGACGATTGACGACGAGCCGGCGGTGGCTCGGCTGCCGGTTTATGCGCTCCTCAAAGAGGTCGTGCGCGATTCGAACCTCCGGTTTCTCGTTCCCGAACCGGGGGCCACGTCACCCGTCAGCTGGGATCGCGCGCTGTTTTTGAATCTGACGTTCTGGGACGGCCGCGACGGAGCGGACGTGCTGTGCGAGCAGCGCATTCCCGCCGACGTGGTGGCGCACGTCGCGTGGCACCAGGTGGCGAGCCGGGAGATCGGGCGAATGGCCGCTTCGGCCGGCGCCGGCGGCGGAGCTTCGCTGGGCGCCGCTGCGCTTTTCTTCGCCGAATCGATCGCCAGCGCTTTCGATCTCTACCTGCTGGGCCGTCTCGTTCCCACCGCGCCCGACAGCGATTTCATCACCAGCCAGATCCCCATCATGGCGGAGGCCGCCGAGGCGGCCGGCTTGCCGGCGGAGGGTTTCGCCGCCCTGGTCGAAGACGTGGTCGCGCAACCCGAGCGTGCCTTCGAAGAGATGCGAGCGTTGTTGCTGGATGTGGTCACGGCGCTGCTGCCCTGCCGGGGAGCCACCGAGGCGCTGTTGGTCCTGCAGGGTTTCGCCGGTCGTCGTTTTGAACCGCTGCTGCATCATTTCCAGCTGTCCAACTGGATTCTTTACGCGCGCGCTTACGCCGCCTCATCGCCGGTCAGCGACGGGGTTGTCCGTCAGCTGGACGCCAGCTTGCGGCAGGCGCCCGATGCGCTGGGGTGGCTGGTCGAGCACTGGCTGACCAAGCGCTGATCGCCCTTGTCTCGCCCTTGTCTCGCCCTTGTCTCGCCCCTGGGGCGGATTGGTTTACGCGCCGCCGGTCGGGAATGTATGCTTAGACGGATGCGCCTATTTAGCTTGGTTTGGTTTGGGCGTGCGGTCCCCCCAACCGCGACCCTGTGCCTTCTCCTATGGTCGGCCCGTGCCCTGGCCGTAGGCGAGGTCATCACCGACGTCCGGGTGCTCGACAACCAGCGGACCGAAGAGGACACCATTCGATCCATCGCCGGCGTCAAGATCGGCGACACGCTGGATCTGGACACGCTGGAGACGGTGCGCGAGCGCCTCAACAGCTCGGGCCTGTTCGCCGACACCAACGTCTGGTGGGAACCAGCCGGCGCCGGCGTCCGCATCAACATCGCCGTGAAGGACAAGTTTCCCTGGGCCCCGGTCCCCACCGCCAGCTGGTCGGCCAACAACAAAGCCATCGGCTTGCTGTTCGTGCACGGCAACCTCTTTGGCCGTGGCAAGCAGCTGCTGATCGGCGGCCGTCTGGCGACCGTCGATTCGGGCGCCGTGCTGGCCTATCGCGATCCAGCCCTGTTTGGCAGCTGGATCTACTGGCAGCTCACGGGCAGCTACAAACGAGAGGTCCTCCCCGAATACGACCCCA